>CADCCP010000027.1 GCA_902800005.1 uncultured Ruminococcus sp.
TACTCGCATTTGGGGAAGTCAAAGATAGTATCGTCAGCGTCCATTAAGAGAGTAGTAAATTTCATAGCTATGTCCTCTTATCAAATCAGCCGACAGAATGGACATTCTGCCGACTGAGTATATCGATCATTATGCATTATGCATTATGAATTATGAATTATTTGAAGTAGTTTACACCACTTTCAAAAATTTTCTGGTCTTTTTCAAAGGGTACGTTGAAATAGAGGTTGTCGCCTTTACGTTCGGAATGTCCCATTTTGCCGAGAACACGTCCATCGGGACTTGTAATGCCCTCTATGGCACATATAGAGCCGTTGGGATTGTATTCAATGTCACAAGCCTGATTTCCGTCGGGTGAAACATACTGTGTAGCAACTTGACCGTTTTCAATGAGAGTTTTCAGAACGTCATCATTGGCTACAAATCTGCCCTCACCGTGAGAGATCGGCACGGCAAATATATCACCTGCATTGACGGACGAGAACCACGGAGATTTTACAGAAGTAACTCTTGTATAAGCCATTCTTGAAATATGTCTGCCAACGGTGTTGAAAGTAAGTGTAGGATCGGTTTCTTTGAGGTCAACTATTTCGCCGTAAGGCACAAGACCGAGTTTGATAAGTGCCTGGAAGCCGTTGCATATACCCAACATCAAGCCGTCACGATTTTTGAGAAGTTCATTGACAGCCTCGGAAATTCTGGGATTACGGAAAGTCGTTGCAATAAATTTACCTGAGCCGTCGGGTTCGTCACCGCCCGAAAATCCGCCGGGGAGCATTATCATTTGTGAATCGTTGATAAGTCTTACCATTTCATCAATAGTTTCTTCAATAGCATTGGGTGTAAGATTGCGGACAACAAGCAATTTCGGTTCTGCACCTGCTTTGACGAATGAACGGGCTGTATCTATTTCACAGTTCGTACCGGGGAATACGGGGATAAATACTTTGGGTTTAGCGGTCTTAATGACGGGGGAAGATGTATTTCTTTCTTTATAGAGAGGTATTTCAACTTGATTTTCGGGACAAGGTGCTTTTGTCGGGAATACGCTTTCAAGTTTGGAAGTCCATTCTTCAATGAGTTCATCAATGGAGAGGACAGCACCGTTTACAGTGATATTTCCGTCATTGGTAGTTGTACCGAGTTCGTATGAAAGAACAGAGTTGTCAAGTTCTGCACCGTCAGCCAATTCAACGATAAGAGAAGCACTCAACGGAGCGAATAATTCATCATTGGTGAGGTCCTTTGCAAATTTAAAGCCTATCTTGTTACCGAAAGACATCTTTGCAACAGCGGCAGCCGCACCGCCCTCTTTTACAACTGATGCCGAAAGGACTTTACCGTCACTCATGAGAGCATAGACAGCCTTGTACATAGATTTAAGTTTATCCCAGTCGGGCAGGAGAGATTTTTTATCTTCGGGAATAGGGATATAAATGACTTTTGAGCCTGATTTTTTAAATTCGGCTGAAATTGTTTTAGAAGCCTTTGTCATAGCGACAGCAAAGCTGACAAGTGTAGGCGGAACGTCAAGATCTTCAAAAGAGCCTGACATACTGTCTTTACCGCCTATTGAGGGCAGACCGAGTTTTATTTGAGCAACGAGTGAACCGAGTAAAGCGGCGGCAGGTTTGCCCCAGCGTGACGGAACATCATGCAGACGTTCAAAATATTCTTGGAAAGTCAGTCTTGCTGTCAAGGGATCGGCACCGATAGCAAGGAGTTTTGAAAGTGACTCCGTAACGGCATAAGCGGCACTGTGGAAAGGACTCCATCTTGAAATGCCGGGGATATAGCCGTAAGACATAGCGGTAGCATCATCGGTTTCACCGTCAAGGAGAGGAATTTTAGCTGCCATAGCTTCTTCGGGAGTAAGCTGTGTCACACCGCCGAAAGGCATTAAAACGGTAGCTGCACCGATACTTGAATCGAATCTTTCACACAAGCCTTTCTGAGAGCATACTTCAAGTCTTGACATATTTTTCTTGAAAGCTGTTTTTGTATCGAGATTTGCCAAAGTTTCGGGAGCGTGATTTCTGTAACATTTATCGGGATCGGGGGCGGTGATGTAAGCCTGTGCGACTTGTGTAACGCCGTTTGTATTGAGGAATGAACGGCTAAGATCAACGATAGTTTTACCACGCCATTTCATAGTAAGACGGGGATTTTCCGTAACAACGGCAACGGCAGTTGCCTCCAAATTTTCCTTGTCGGCTTCTTTAATGAACTTGTCAACGTCATTTTTATCGAGAACGACAGCCATTCTTTCCTGAGATTCGGAGATAGCCAATTCCGTACCGTCCAGACCGTCATATTTTTTAGTGACTTTATCGAGGTCAACTGTCAAGCCGTCAGCCAATTCACCTATTGCAACGCATACACCGCCTGCACCGAAGTCATTACATCTTTTTATCATAGTAGAAACATTGCTGTTTCTGAAAAGTCTTTGTATTTTTCTTTCGGTGGGTGGATTACCTTTTTGAACTTCCGCACCGCAGGTTTCGATAGAATCCATAGTGTGAGCCTTTGAAGAACCTGTTGCACCGCCGCAGCCGTCACGACCTGTACGACCGCCCAAAAGAACTATTATATCATCGGGAGCAGGTACATCACGAATGACATTGGATTTTGGTGAAGCACCGATGACTGCACCTATTTCAAGGCGTTTTGCAACGTAGCCTTTATCATAAAGTTCGGTAACTTGACCTGTTGCAAGACCTATTTGATTTCCGTAAGAGCTGTAACCGGCGGCAGCACCTGTTGTAATTTTGCGAGAGGGGAGTTTTCCTGCCATAGTATCTTCAAAAGCAACGGTAGGATCGCCCGAACCTGTTACACGCATAGCTTGATATACATAAGCACGTCCGGAAAGCGGATCACGAATTGCACCGCCAAGACACGTTGCCGCACCGCCGAAGGGTTCGATTTCAGTCGGGTGATTGTGAGTTTCATTTTTGAACTGTACAAGCCATTGTTCAGTTTTGCCGTCAATGGTGACGGGGACTTCTATGGAACAAGCGTTAATTTCGTCACTTTGGTCAAGGTCGGGGATAAGTCCACGTTTTTTAAGGAGTTTCATGCCGACAAGAGCCATATCCATGAGAGATACATCTCTTGATGAATTTTCTCCGTAGATTTCATCACGGCTTTCATAATAGAGTTTAAGGGCATTTTCGATAGTTTCGGAAAGAATACCTTTTTCTATTTCGATTTTTTCAAGACGAGTAAGGAAAGTCGTGTGACGGCAATGGTCAGACCAGTATGTATCAATGACACGGAGTTCTGTAACAGTGGGGTCACGGTGTTCATCGTCACGGAAGTAGTTACGGCAGAATTTAAGGTCTGAAAGTGTCATAGCAAATCCCATTGAATTGAAATAAGCCTGCATTTCATCATCATTCCACTTTGTAAAGCCCTCTACAACTGCAACATCATCGGGAACGGCTGATTTCAGATCAAGTGAATCGGGCTTGTCGAGAGAGGCAAGACGGGATTCAACGGGGTTAATGAGATAATGCTGAACTTTTTTGAAGTCATCTTCGGAAATGTCACCTTTAAGGGCGATAAGTTTAGCGGTAAGGACTTTCGGACGTTCACCTTGAGTAAGGAGCTGAACGCATTGAGCAGCGGAGTCTGCACGTTGATCGTACTGTCCGGGGAGATATTCCATAGCGAAAGTCTTGAAATCGCTGTTTTCGGGAAGAACTTCATCATAGACAATATCAGCATTTGTTTCACTGAGAATGGTATTTTTAGCTTTTTCAAAGTCATCACCGTCAAGACCGCTTATATCATAACGGTTGATAATTCTGACCTGTTCGAGAGCAGTCAGACCGAGATTATTTCTGAGGTCGGCAAGGAGATTTTGAGCCTCTACATCAAAGCCTGCACGCTTTTCAACGAAAATTCTTTTAACAGCAGTCATTTTTAGATACACCCATTTCTGCAAAATATTTTTAATAAATAGATTTTATCATAAAAAAATATATATTTCAAGGCAAAAAAGCAATCAGCAAAAATATTTGCCGATTGCTTATTTAATTACAGATTTGCTTTTATTGCGTTAAGCAGTTCATCGTAAGTTTCAAAGGCGGGCAAGTCGGGATTGTCAGCTTTGATTTTGTCGGTACTTTTGAAAAGGAAGCCTGCTTTGCTTGCCTTTATCATGCCGAGATCGTTGTAGCTGTCACCGCTTGCGATAGTTTCATAGCCTATGGACTGGAGAGCTTTGACAGTGGTATATTTTGAGTTTTCGATACGCATTCTGAAGCCCGTTATCTCGCCGTTGTCGGCAACTTCAAGAGTATTGCAGAAGATAGTCGGATAGCCGAGTTTTTTCATAAGGGGTTTTGCAAACTGTGTGAAAGTGTCGCTTATGATAATTACCTGAGTGAGAGAGCGGAGTTCATCGAGAAATTCCTTAGCACCGGGCATTGGGTCGATCTTAGCGATAGTATCCTGAATTTCTTTAAGTCCGAGGTTATGTTCTTTAAGGATAGCAAGGCGGTAATTCATGAGCTTGTTGTAATCGGGTTCATCACGGGTAGTTTTTTTAAGTTCGGGAATACCGCTTGCCTCTGCAAAAGCGATCCAAATTTCGGGAACGAGTACGCCTTCAAGGTCTAAACAAACTATTTCCATTTTTCTTATCTCCTTTAAATTTCATTATCGGCATTATGCCAAAAATATTATAACACATAAATTTTGATTTGAAAAGGTATTTTTTTAAATTTTTTCTATTGTACATTTCAGAAAGATGTGTTAAAATAGATTATTATTTGAAAGTGAAAGGAAGTTTTTTTAATGCTTACAGATATTGAGATAGCACAGAGCGTATGTCCGAAACATATAAAAGAGGTTGCGGAAAAGCTTGGTATCACAGAGGAACATCTTGAATATTACGGAAAATATAAAGCAAAGCTGTCGGAGAACCTTATCAAAGAAACGGCTGACAATAAAGACGGCAAATTGATATTGGTAACGGCAATAAATCCCACTCCCGCAGGTGAGGGCAAAACAACTACATCAGTCGGTTTAGGTGATGCATTGGCTAAAATCGGAAAGAAAACCGTTATTGCATTGAGAGAGCCGTCACTTGGTCCCGTGTTTGGTATTAAGGGCGGTGCAGCAGGCGGCGGCTATGCACAGGTAATTCCTATGGAAGATATAAACCTGCACTTCACGGGAGATATGCACGCTATTACAGCAGCTAATAACTTGTTGTGTGCCATGCTTGATAACCACGTTCAGCAGGGAAATTCACTGAATATAGATGTGAGAAGAATTTTGATAAAGCGTTGCCTTGATATGAATGACAGGGAATTGAGGAATATCGTTGCAGGCTTGGGCGGTAAGGTGAACGGTGTTCCGAGAGAGGACGGCTTTATCATCACCGTTGCAAGTGAAGTTATGGCGATATTGTGCTTGTCGGCAGACATTGACGACTTGAAAGAGCGTTTGGGAAATATTCTTATTGCATATAACTATGAAGGCAAGCCCGTTTATGCAAGAGATGTAAAGGCTAACGGTGCAATGGCGGCACTTTTGAAAGATGCTATAAAGCCGAACTTGGTTCAGACTTTGGAAGGCACACCGGCACTCATGCACGGCGGACCTTTTGCAAATATCGCACATGGCTGTAACTCCGTAAGGGCAACGAAACTTGCATTGAAATTAGCTGATTATTGTGTAACTGAGGCGGGATTCGGTTCAGACTTGGGTGCAGAGAAATTCTTTGACATCAAGTGCAGAAAGGCAGGTTTAAAGCCGTCAGCTGTAGTGCTTGTTGCAACGGTCAGAGCATTGAAATATAACGGCGGTGTACCGAAAACGGAGCTTTCAAGTGAAAATCTTGATGCTTTGAAAAAGGGTATCGTGAATTTGGGAGTGCATATAGGAAATATGCAGAAATTCGGAGTACCCGTTGTAGTGGCTATAAACAGATTCGGAAATGACACGGATAATGAATTGGCATTTGTAGAGAATTACTGTAAGGAACTCGGTGCAGATTTTGCATTGTCGGAAGTTTTCGCAAAAGGCGGAGAGGGCGGAATAGAACTTGCCGAAAAAGTCGTAAAGGCAGTTGAAAAGCCGTCAGAATTTAGAACGCTTTATCCCGATGATATGCCGATAAAAGAGAAAATACAGACTATTGCAAAAAATATCTACGGTGCAGACGGAGTTATCTACATTGCACAGGCACAAAAAGCACTTGCCGAAATAGAAAAACTTGATACGGCAAAATTGCCTGTATGTGTGGCGAAAACACAGTATTCATTGTCGGATGATCCGTCATTACTGGGTAAGCCGGAGAATTTCAATATCACGGTAAGAGATGTCAGATTGTCTAACGGTGCAGGATTTGTGGTAGTTTATACAGGTGATATAATGACTATGCCGGGATTGCCGAAAGTGCCGGCGGCAGAGAAAATTGACGTTGACACCAACGGTAAAATTACAGGTCTTTTCTGATAGGGGAAATTTATTTTGCAGAAATTTTTCACTAAATCGTATGAAGAAACAGAGGAAATTGCTTTCAGGCTTGCACATACTTTGAAAGGTACGGAAATCATTGCCATGTTCGGCGGATTGGGTGCAGGCAAGACGGCATTTACAAGGGGATTGGCAAGGGGGCTTGGTGTCGATGACGGAGTATCAAGTCCGACATTTGCCCTTGTGCATGAATATGAGGGGAAATTTCCCATATATCACTTTGATATGTACAGGATAAATACATTTGATGACTTGTATACAACGGGATTTTTTGATTACATGGATAACGGGGTAATGGTCATAGAGTGGAGCGAGAATATAGAGAACGCTTTGCCGGAGGGATGTATCAGGGTATATATCAAGGTGATCTCGGAGAATGAAAGAGAGATAGAGATAGAGGGGGCTGAGGAGATATGAAGATATTGGCAGTGGATACAAGTGCAACACCCGTATCAGCCGCCCTTACCGACAGCGGCAGGCTTTTGGGAGAGTTTTATCTGAATGTCAAGACAACTCACAGTCAGACGTTAATGCCGATAGTGGAGAGTCTTTTGAAAACGACGGGTACTGATGTAAAGGATATAGATGTATTTGCCGTTAATGTCGGACCCGGTTCGTTTACGGGAGTAAGGATAGGCGTAGCATCTGTCAAGGGATTGACAATGCCGCTTGATAAGCCGTGTGCGGCGGTATCGACATTGGAAGCTATGGCGAATTGTATGCCGTATGAAAGCGGAGTTGTATGTGCAGTGATGGATGCAAGATGTTCACAGGTCTATAATGCACTTTTCAGGATGAAAGGCGGCATTGCCGAGAGGCTCACGCCGGATAGGGCATTGAGTATAGCAGAGTTGAAGCAGGAACTTGCAAATTACAGTGAAGAAGTATATCTTGTGGGAGACGGAGCGGAGATATGTCAAAACGCATTCAGCAACATGGAGAATATCGTGCTTGTACCCGAAAATATCAGATTCCAACACGCTTACGGTACTGCAAAGGCGGCTGAGAGAATGGCAGAGGAAAATAAACTTTGCACATCTGATGAACTTATGCCCCTGTATTTAAGGCTTCCGCAGGCGGAAAGGGAAAGGCTTGCCAAAGGTCTTTGAGCGAAAGGAAAGGTTATGAAGAAGAAAAGGGACTATATCAAAAAGATAGCAGGTGAGACCGAAAGGGAACATATCAGTTATGAAGATGCACCGCTGGCTGATATAAAGGATAATGAGCCGTTGCCCGAAAATGCAACGAAAAAATTTTTCAAGGTATTCATCATAATTGCATTGTCTGTGGTTCTGGTCATGGTATTCATGAATCTGGACAAGTTGACACCTGAAAATATATCTCATTGGATAGCATATGACTTGCTTGGACAGTCGGAGGGTGACGGTTATCCTGCCGGATTTTCCGGTGCAGACGTTGACACGGGTAATTTTGATCTGATGGACGGCGTACCTGTCTATTGCAGTGATACATCTGTTGCAGTGTTGAATGCAAATGCCGGAAAGTATCAGGAAGTCAGCCATGCATTTGCAAATCCAGTTTTAAGCACGAATTCAGGCTATTCGATGGTGTACAATGCAGGTGCAACGGGATATATGATAATTGACAGGAACAGTGTCATTAAATCGGGACTCACGGAAAAAAAGATATTCAGTGCCGATGTATGTCCGAAGGGGATATACTGCATTCTTTCTGAAGATGACGATTATCTTGCCAAGCTGACGGTATACAGGAAAGACGATCTTGAAATGTATACTTATTCGTTTGCGGATTTTTATGTGAACATGGTGTCGATAAATGCTGAGGGCACAAGGGCAGTTGTGTCGGGGCTTTCGGCAAAAAACGGCAGTTTGCTTTCCGTACTGTATGTGCTTGACTTTTCACAGGGAAACTATATGCAAAGATATGAATTTGACGAGATATATATCTATGATATAAAATATCTTGATAACGGGAATGCTGTCGCAGTAGGTGATAAATCGGCTTATTATATAGACATCAAAGGCGGTGCAAAGAAAAATGTCGATTATCACTCGAAATTCCTGACAACGTACACTCTTGACAGAAAGAATGGAATGCTCTTATCGCTGTCATCAACGCCCGACGGCAAGGAATGTGAGGTCATCATGATAGATGCAGACGGCGAAAGACCTGCCGAGATACAAACAAACCGTCAAGTGCTTTCAATGGATTATCGTGATGAAAGGATAGCAGTGCTGTTTGACAGAGAGGCAGCTGTATACAATATGAAAGCAAAAAAGATCGCCTCAATGGAATCGAAGGGCGATGCAAGAAAAATACGTTTTGCCGATGCCAAAAGTGTGTATGTTCTCGGAAAGAGCAGTCTTTATAATGTGTCTGCAAAAGAATAATTTTGGGAGAATTTGCAGAAAAGCTATTGACAAAGCGGTTTGAGATTATTATAATAGAAAAAGGCGTTTTAAATCATTCGGCAGAGGTGATGAATATGATCCTTGACTTGAAGAAAGTGTTTCTCAATGAAAATGAGAGTATCTCACTGCATGAGGATATTGAGTTCCCCGATATGAGTGAGCATTTCAGAGAGCCTGTTTCGGCAGACATAACTGTAAGGAACAGAGCGGGGATCGCCGAATTTTTGGCAGAAGTCAGACTTGACTATTTCTGCGAGTGTGACAGATGCCTGAAAGCAATGAAAAAAAACTATACATTTCAATTCAGTCATATTCTCATTGCCCAAGTTCCGAAGGACGAGAGCGATGACTATATACAAGCACCTGACTATAAGCTCGATACTGTGTCTTTACTCAGAGATGATATTCTTTTGGAACTTCCGTCAAAGTTCCTCTGCAAAGAATCTTGTAAGGGCTTGTGTCCGAAGTGCGGAAAAAATTTGAATGAGGGCAGTTGTTCATGCGTACTGCATGAGCCTGATCCGAGACTGGCAGTGCTAAAAGAACTGTGGTCTGAATGATTTTCGGTACTTTTACTATATTCAAGGAGGAGAACTAAAATGGCAGTACCTAAGAGAAAAACTTCTAAAGCAAGAAAAAACACAAGACGTTCGGCAGTATGGAAGCTCACCGCTCCTGCTCTTGCAAAATGCCCCGAGTGCGGAGAGTATAAGCTCGCTCACAGAGCCTGCTCAAACTGCGGTACTTACAGAGGCAGAGTAGTGATCGCACAGGAAGAGGCTTGATCTTTCGGACAGTCCTTCCGTTTTTCCATGAAATCAGAGAAGGAATGTTTCCTTCTCTTTTTTTATTGAATGAAAGAGTGATCGGATAACGAAAACAAATATACGGGATATAATCATGATCCGGTCGAGGCTGCAAGAATTCTGAGAAAAAGCATGACAGACCATGAAAAGAAACTTTGGTATTGTTTTTTGAAAGATCACAGCGTAAAATTTTATAGGACATTCCCATGTGTTCAAGATAGGGGTGAAATTATGGCAAGACCTGTGGTAGCGATAGTAGGCAGACCGAATGTAGGAAAATCCACGCTTTTCAATAAACTTGTCGGTGACAGGATAGCAATCGTAAATGATACGCCGGGAGTCACTCGTGACAGGATTTTCGGTGAATGTGAGTGGAGAAACAGAAAGATCTCTCTTGTAGACACAGGCGGTATCGAGCCTTACTCGGAAGATATAATTTTGAAACAAATGAGAGTACAGGCACAGCTTGCAATAGATGCGGCAGATGTGATAGTGCTTGTGACGGACATAAAAAGCGGCTTGGTCGCAACGGATATGGAAGTAGCTGCCATGCTTCAGAAAAGCGGCAGACCTGTTGTGCTGTGCGTAAACAAGTGCGATAAAGTGGGTGAACCCGATCCTGATTTTTATGAATTTTACAATCTGGGCTTGGGCGATCCGATACAGGTGTCTTCGGTGCATGGTCACGGAACGGGTGATCTTCTTGATGCAGTGTTCGAGTACCTGCCCGAACAGCCTGAAAGCGAAGATGAAAGCGATGTTATAAGTGTTGCGATAATAGGCAGACCTAATGCAGGCAAATCTTCACTTGTTAATAAGATCACAGGTGAGGAAAGATGTATCGTGTCTAATATAGCGGGTACTACCCGTGACAGCATTGACACGGAGATCGAAAATAAGTTCGGCAGATTCAAGCTGACGGACACGGCAGGTATCAGAAGAAACAGCCGAATTGAAGATGATATTGAGAAATACAGCATCATCAGGGCAAAAATGGCGATAGAACGCAGTGATGTTTGCCTTATCATGATAGATGCAACAGTGGGTTTTACGGAACAGGATTCCAAAATTGCAGGATTGGCACATGAATCGGGCAAAGCAAGCATAATAGTTGTCAATAAGTGGGATGCCGTTGAAAAAAATGACAAGACCATGAATGAATACAGAAAAAAGTTGGAAAATGACTTTTCGTTCATGTCATATGCCCCGATGGTATTCATATCTGCAAAGACGGGACAGAGACTTGACAGATTGTTTGAACTGATAATAACGGTCGTCAATTCGGCAGCAATGAGAATCACAACAGGAATGCTGAATGACCTTTTGGCAGAGGCGACTTCAAGGGTACAGCCTCCTACAGACAAGGGCAGACGTTTAAAAATACTTTACATGACGCAGGCATCAGTCAAACCGCCTACATTTGTATGCTTTGTCAATTCGGCGGAACTGTTTCACTTTTCATATCAGAGATACATTGAAAACCGTATCAGAGAAACTTTCGGTATGCAGGGTACTCCGATAAGATTTATAATCCGTGAACGTGGAGACAAAAACAATTAAAAATGATTTGAGAATGTCGGGTTTACGGTGAAATTTCGGGAAATAAAAAATAATTATGCATTATGCATTATGAATTATGAATTGGTAGTGTGGAGTGGTGAAGATGGGCGAGATATTGGAATTTTTTTCGGCATATTGGGTAAGAATAATTATAGCAGTGGCGGCGGCGTATCTGATAAGCAGTGTGAACACATCTATCATAGTGACAAAGATAGTTATGCATAAGGATATAAGGACTCTCGGAAGCGGAAATGCAGGCTTTACGAATGTGCTTAGATGTGTAGGCAAAGTGCCGGCGATAATTACGTTTGTAGGTGACTTTTTTAAGGGTGTCATATCGGTAGCAATCGCATATTTTATAATGTGGGGAGAACCCGTACTTCAAACGCATTATCTTATGTGTACGGCAGGCTTGTTTGCGGTGGTAGGTCATACCATGCCGATATACTACAAGTTCAAGGGCGGCAAGGGCGTTGTAACGACAGCATCGGTCATGCTTATGACAGATTGGAGAGTGCTTGTTGTGGCACTGCTGATATTTGCAGTCGTGTTCACGGCAACGAAGATAATATCTGTATGTGCATTGTTCAATGCGACAGCCTATCCGATAACGGCATTTGTGTTGAGACTGCTTGACCATAACGGAGTTATGGGAGCAATAACGCCTTTGCAGAGTCCTACAATGCCGTTTGTATGGTATTCGGCAGGACTTGCACTGATAACGGGAGTGCTTGTCATCGTGCGTCACAAGGACAATATAAAAAGGCTTCTCAAGGGAGAAGAAAAAAAGATCACAGATAAAAAGAAATGATGTTGAAAAACAGCAGTTGACGTATTATGTCAGTTGCTGTTTTTTGGATATATTTCAAAAAATAGTCTTGTAGTTGATGAAAAAATATGTTATAGTGTAATAAGATATTTTTAAAGGACAGGTGATGTAAAATGACTTTGCTGTTTGATATTGGCATAGTGGCATTGGTGGTATTGTTTGCGATAGGAGGATATAAAAGAGGACTGCTGCTATCGTTGGTGAGCGTGGCAGGAACGATAATAGCGTGTGCGGTGTCACCGATCATATCATCAGTGTTTTCGACGATGGTATATGACAGCTTCATAAAAGACGAGATAAGCAGATCGGTCAGCAATGCAATGGAAGGCATACCTGCCAACATGGGAGATGTTGAGAGAGCGGGCGAGATCATTTCAAAGCTGCCAAACTCGATAAACAATATGCTTGCATTTCTCGGGATACATACGCAGGGTCTTGCAGTTGAGATAACAGATGCAAAAATAGAGATACCTCAGCTCATAGAGGGACTTGTCAGACCGAATGCGATAAGGCTCATTTCTACGGTACTTACGATAATATTTTTTATAATCATATCGGTGGGATTGAAGTATGCGGCACATCTCGCAACAAAGGTGCTTGAAGCCGTGAAGCTCGGTACAGTCAACAAAATGCTCGGAGGAGTATTCGGCATAGCGGAATCAGCTTTTATCATTATGATGGTCACACTCATTATTTATTTTGTGACGGTGTTCATGTCACCCGAAGCCTGTCAGTATGTCAATGACAGGATCAATGAAACGGTGATATATAAGCTGATATATCAGTACAGTATGCCTGATGCGATCATAGGGCTGTTCCTGCCGAAGTGATATTTTCCGGGAGGTCATTTTTTTGAATATCGCTGAAACGGTCAGGAAAAACTGTACGATACCGAATGCACTGACACTGTTGAGGATAATGCTGATAATACCGATGGCAAAATATATTTTGGCGGAAAGGTATGGAGAGGCAAGCGTTTTTCTCGGAATATCAGCATTAAGTGATATGCTTGACGGCATGGCGGCAAGAAATCTCGGTCAGGTCACACAGCTCGGAAAAATACTTGACCCTATCGCTGACAAACTGACACTTATAGCAATAGTGCTTTGTATCAACAGGGTGTATCCGTATATATATCCGTTCGTGGCGGTTATGTTTGCAAAAGAGATGATAATGCTTGCAGGGGGAGCAATTTTGCTTAAAAAGAAAATAAGACCGCCTGCGGCGAAGTGGTTCGGAAAGGTCGCAACAGCAGTTTTTTATGTGTCGGTGATATTGCTCGTTGCACTCAGGGCAGTGTGGGGAATAAATATATCATGGCTGTCAACATCGCTGTTCGGACTTTCAGCAGGCTTTATGATGTTTGCTCTTATGAATTATATGTCAATATTTATGAAATTGATGAAAGAAAATGGCGATAAAGGCGAAAATCAAAAGTTTTTATAGACAACCACATGAAGAATGTGTTATTATACTAAGCGGCACATTCTTTGACTTGTAAAGAAGAAAGGGGAAGAGATCTTATGATGATGTGCAGTAAGTGCGGGAAAAGACCGGCAGTCGTGTTTGTTTCCACGCAGGGAAAAGAGTCGGATACAAAAGGCTATTGTCTTGTATGTTCAAAAGAGATGGGCATAAAGCCTGTTACGGATATAATGGAAAAGATGGGTATATCGGAAGATGACCTTACCAATATGCAGAGTCAGATGGACGAATTGATGGAAGCAGGACTTCTGCCCGAAGATATGTCCGGTATGGAAGACATGGAAGACATGGAAGAACTTGACGGCATGGATGATGAGGATGAGAATTTCAGCCGTGGCGGTGCACCGACATTTCCGTCGTTCTTCAAGAATATGTTTTCGGGAAGCGATCCGTCGGTTGACGATCCTACAAGAAAGAAAGAACCTGATAAGAAAAATCAGAGAAAGCAATCCAAACGTAAACGTAAGCACCTTGATACCTATTGTACGAATCTTACACAGAAAGCCGCTGACGGAAAGTTGGATAAGATCATCGGCAGAAGCAAGGAAATTGACAGAGTTATCCAGATACTTTCAAGAAGAACAAAAAATAATCCCTGTCTGATAGGTGAGCCGGGTGTCGGTAAGACTGCCGTTGCAGAGGGACTTGCCCTCAAAATAGCAGCAGGAGAAGTACCTCTCAGACTTCAGGACAAGGAAGTACATATGCTTGATATGACAGCCCTCGTTGCAGGTACGCAGTTCAGAGGACAGTTTGAAAGCCGTATGAAAGGTCTTATCGAAGAAGTCAAGGCTGACGGAAATATTATCCTGTTTATAGATGAAGTTCACAGCCTTGTGGGTGCAGGTGACTCCGAAGGCTCTATGAATGCGGCAAATATCATGAAGCCCGCTCTCTCAAGAGGCGAGATACAAGTGATAGGTGCAACGACTTTCAACGAGTACAGGAAGTATATTGAAAAGGATTCTGCTTTGGAAAGACGTTTTCAGCCCGTGACGGTCAATGAACCGTCCATTGCCGAAACGATAGATATTATAAAGGGTGTAAAGAACTACTATGAGGATTATCATAGAGTAAAGATGTCCTATGATATAGTTAGAAAGACGGTAATACTTTCAGAGAGGTATATCACTGACAGATTCCTGCCCGACAAGGCAATAGACCTGCTTGATGAATCTTGTACCTATGCGGCACTCAGGAATACAGAACTTGAAAGCTATGACAGGAATGTCAGCAGGCTTGAAAAACTCAGACAACAGCAGGAAGAACTTTCCGATACCGCAAACGGTGATATAGACTATGAAAAACTTGCAACAGTCAAGTGTGATATAGCAAATCTCGAAAAGGAACTTGACAGCGTGGATAAAGACAGCCTCAATGCAAACGTCACCGAAGACGATATTGCCCATGTTATAGAACTGTGGACAGGTATACCTGCTTCTAAAGTGCAGGAAAATGAACTCAATAAACTTGCTGATCTTGAGGAAATTCTCAGGCATAAAGTGATAGGACAGGATGAAGCTGTTAAAGCATTGGCGGCAGCAGTCAAACGCAGCCGTGTACAGATAAGCCCCAGACGCAGACCTGCATCATTCATCTTTGTCGGACCTACGGGTGTCGGTAAAACCGAACTTGTCAAAGTGCTTGCAGAGGAACTTTTCAACACGCCCGAAACACTTATTCGTCTTGATATGTCGGAGTTCATGGAGAAACATTCCGTTTCAAAGATAATAGGCTCACCTCCGGGATATGTCGGATATGACGAGGCAGGTCAGGTCACTGAAAAAGTCCGCCGCAGACCGTATTCTGTATTGCTTTTCGATGAAATAGAAAAGGCACATCCAGATGTTTTGAATATCCTTTTGCAGATACTTGATGAAGGTGTTCTGACGGATGCACAGGGCAGAAAAGTCAATTTCAGCAATACCGTTATCGTGATGACCTCAAATGCGGGCAGCGAGAGAAAAGAAAATGCACTCGGCTTTGCCAAGACTGAGGCTCAGGCAACTGCCGAAAAGGTCAGAAAGGCTCTTTCGGAATTTCTCCGTCCCGAATTTCTCAGCCGTCTCGATGAGATAATCATATTCAGTCACCTTACAAAAGAAAATTTCGTGGATATAGCTGCTCTCATGCTCAATGAATATGTAGATACCCTCAAAGAAAAGGGAATCACCTTTACATTCGATAAGAAAGCACAAAATTATCTTGCCGAGAAGTCATACGGCGGCAAGAGCGGTGCAAGAGATCTCCGTAACCTTATACGCAGAGAAGTCGAAGACAAGATCGCTGAAGCGATAGTTGCAGGCAGGGCAAACGAGATAGCAAAGATAAAAGTCACTGTAGCAGATGATAAAATAAAATTAAAAATAAATTAAAAAAATTAAAAAAAAGACTTGACAAACGGCGACGGGTGTGGTAATATAATACCTGTCGCTGATATGCGGGTGTAGTTCAGTGGTAGAACCCCAGCCTTCCAAGCTGGTTGTGTGGGTTCGATTCCCATCACCCGCTCCACTTGCGCCAATAGCTCAGTTGGATAGAGCAACTGCCTTCTAAGCAGTAGGTCGGGGGTTCGAATCCCTCTTGGCGTGTTGATTGATGGTGGGTATAGCTTAGCTGGTTAAAGCGCCAGTTTGTGGCACTGGAGATCGTCGGTTCGAATCCGATTACCCACCCCATATTTTTTCGATGGGGTGTCGCCTAGCGGTTAGGGCAACGGACTTTGACTCCGTCATCGCTGGTTCAAATCCAGCCATCCCAGCCATTCTTTTTAAAAATATGATTCATTAGCTCAGTTGGCAGAGCACTTGACTTTTAAT
>CADCCP010000028.1 GCA_902800005.1 uncultured Ruminococcus sp.
AAGAAGCTTTATCATATTCTTTAGCTTATGATTTGCACGAAATATGGAGAAAAAGTCGTAAACAAGAAGATGGAAGCTATAAATCAAGATATAAAAAATCAAAAGATGAAGAATGGAATATATCTCATGGAACAGATGAAGTAGATATTGCCGACAGAACTGAATTGGCAGGTGTCCGGACTATCGGTACGCTTAAAGAAGTGTTTGAACAGGGTGCAGATGTTGTTATGAATGGCAATCTTCTCCCGGATGAAGAAGATAAAGCAACTATCGTTCTCAAAATGAAAGAGGAAGCAGGCAACGAGTATCAGAACCAGACTATCCCTGCATTTGATATTCAGCTCCTTGCAACACAGTACACACATGAGAATGACAGCTTTGACAATAAGTATGATGAAAATGCGGAATATCCGACAGTACCGCTTTCATTCAAGATAGGTTCACATGAATATGCAGGTTCACCCGAATTTATCAATTCTATAAAGAGTAAGTTGAATTCCGAAACGAATACTGTTCCCCATACAGCAGATAATAAGCTGGTAGCAGAAATAAATACAGCTGATGATATGGTAGCACTCAGTCAGATGATGCAGGACGGAACAGTTCCCGGTTGGGCAAATCCTGAGATAGCTCACAGAATTATCAATATAAATGATGATATTGATATGAGCGGAAAAGATTTCACACCTTTCAATGGTATGTGCTTTGATATAGAGGGCAATAATCATACTATATCTAATCTTAACAACAGCCTTTACGGTTATCTCTGTGGTGGCAAGATAAAGGATTTGACCATAAAAGATTCTAATGTGACTGGTGACTGTGTAGGTTTGTTTGCATACGCAACGGAAGATTCGACGCTTGAAAATGTAAAAGTCGAAGGAAAGAATACAGTTACTTTTGACAATTCCAAAGCAACGCAAGGCGGAAGTCATAAAGGTGTAGGTGTTCTTGCAGGTCTTACATTCGGCACAAAGTATACTGCAACTATTGCAGACGGTGCTAACGTAGAAGTTAATTATAATGACATAGAGTTCAACTGGAACAATAATTATTATCCTGTGACTGTTGATACATACTACGGCGGTGTCGCAAAAGGAAATCCGCAGTCAGCAGATTCTTCCGTAAATGATAATGGTACTGTTACAACAAACGGCTCATATACGGTTTATGTTAAGAAAACAACTATGTCCGTAGGTGGAGCTGATATGACTGTAACACAGGCATTTGCAGATTCTATTACTGAAAATTCTGGTGGTTTGGTAAAGACAGCGACTTTGTCAAGTGCAGATGACTTCAAGGCTCTGTCGGCAATGATGAAAAATGGAATGGTAGCAAGTTTTGAGGGAAATTCTGCAACCATCAATCTTGCGGCTGATATAGACCTTGCCGGAGTTGAAGTTGAACCTTTGTCATTGTCCCAAAGTGTATTTGATGGACAAAATCATACTATTAGAAATCTGAATGCAGTTCAAGGATCTGTTAGCACTATGCCAGGTGGAAAGAGCGGTTTGTTCTCTTATGCAGGCGGCATGAAGATAAAGAATCTTACCCTTGAAAATGTTACGGTAAGCGGTTGCCAAGCAGGTGCATTTGCCGGTCAGGCAGAAGATTGCAGACTTGAAAATTGTACTTTGGCAGGTAACGTCAAAATAACATGGAGTGAGTGTACTTGCAGAGAGGAAGATTGTAATGCTGTCGGAGCAGTTATCGGTTGGACAACTGCTGGGACAACGCTGAATAATGTGAAGATTGCAGATAACACAAGTATTACTCTTGTAAAAGACGGTATGGCTGAAAAGAACTGTGATTATGCAAACAATTTGCAGGGAACAAAGTATTTTGTCGGTGCCGGTGTAAATCCCGACACTAAATCTGAAAGCGTTATAGTAGGCACAAATGTAACAGTTAATGGCGTAGCTACTCCGTAATCAAGCGTTTTACACTTAAAGTGTAAGATATATTGTCTGCCACCCTTGCCGCAGGGTGAGGGTGGACGGCAATCAAAGTGTATAAGCAGATTACCCCCTCTTATACATTTTGACTGCCGGATATAAGAAAAAAGGAGGTAATGACATTGGAAAAGATAAAGCTGAAACTTATTGTTATAGCTCTTGCGGCATCTTTGCTGACGTTTCTCTCACAAGGCTCTCTTGCATACTATTCTACTGCCGGTATTGCGGAGAATGTTGTTACCTCAGGCGAGATAAAGCTGATGATACGTGAAACTACCGATCAGGGAACGGCGTTTCCGGAAGAAGGCGTGTATATAATGCCGGGTGACGTTGTCAGCAAGGAGGTCAGCATTGAAAATATATGCAGACATCCGTTTTATCTTCGTGTGAAGATAGTGTACGGAATAGATTCAAAGGAGCTTGAAGCAGAGGACTGTTTCAAGCTGAATATCAATGAAAAGTACTGGAAAGAGAGTAACGGCTGGTATTACTATCAGGGCATAGTAGGAGTGGGTGAAATAACGCCGCCTGTATTCTCTCACGTTGAGATCGTCGGCTCAAAGGTCGACAACAGCTATATCGGAAAGACACTTACACTTTCCGTCAGGGCACAGGGTGTTCAAAGTGAAAACCACCCTGTCAAAGACAACAGATATGATCTATTGACGGGCTGGCCCAAAGAATAAGGGGACGGTGAAAAATGAAAAAAATTATCACAGTGATATTGATGATATTTTTGATGATACCTTCCGTTATGTGCAATGCGGTTGACGGAAATGTAATATACAGCGGAAATGCAGGAGAATTTATCTTTGCACCGGGAACGGACTATTCACCTACCGACCTTTTCCATAACATGAAGAATGTTATGCCGGGCGACAGGATAACTCAAAAAATAACTGTCAAAAATCTTGCTGACAGGACTGTTATGACAGAGATTTTTTTAAGATGTCTCGGTGCAGATGAGGATTCGGAAGATTTCCTGTCACAGCTTCGGATGTATGTCAGACAGGGCGACAGTGATATTTTCAGCGGAACGGCTGAAAAAGCGTTTGCATTGAATGAGCCTGTGAGTCTGGGGAAGTTCCGCTCATTTGAAACTTCGGATATAGAGGTCATTCTTGAAGTACCCGGTGAGCTTGACAACAGGTATGCATCACAAGTGGGCAGGCTGAAATGGGAGTTCAGCCTTAAAGAGCTGCGTTACAATCAGCAGTCTGTGGAGCAGTCAAGTGATGTTGCAAAAGACAGCTCGGTGCCGTCCGGAAGCGGAGTTTCAGAGGTCTCTCAAAAAGAGCCTGTGTATACGGGTGACAGTGCATCATATACGATATATCTGTTCATATCGGCGGCAGCGTTGTCACTGACGGCGGTGCTTTTAAAGAGGGATTCAGGCAGAAAATAAAAAGATCGGGAGAGTGTTGAGCGTGAGCAAAAGTACATTGACATACCAAAAAGTTGCATTGGCACTCAGTCTCGGATTGATACTGATCTGGGTGATACTCGGAACGAGTGCATCACTTGCATGGTTTACGGATGTGAGTCCGACTTTGAAAAATATTTTTCATATACAGAATTTTGATCTTGTTGTGTCGCACAGGCTCGATGACGGCACTTATGAGGAACTTGACGGTGAAACACAGGTCTTTGATGATGAAGCCCTGTATGAACCAAATTATACACAAGTAGTGTATCTGAAAGTAGAAAACAGGGGTGACAGTGCATTTACTTACAGGACTGCTGTCAATGTCACGGGCTACACGCCTGCGACCAATGTATTCGGCGATAAATTCAATTTGCAGGATTATTTGAAGTTCGGTCTTGTATATGCCGACAGCGAAGGTGAGTTGGAATCTAAACTTGCAAACCGTGATCTTGCCAAAGAAAAGGCAGGTATGCCGCTGAATGATTACTCAACGGACACGGATACTCTTGGATCAGGCGGAGTGAAGTATATGGCATTGATCGTGAGAATGCCTGCTGAAGTCGGCAACGAAGCCAATTATCGTTTTGAAACTGTTCCGAAGGTGGAGTTGGGAATTATAGTGACTGCCGATCAGGTAGTTGAATGATATTGATTTTTAGTGTTGGTATGTTATAATAAAAAGAGGGGGTGATCGGCTTTGAAAGCGTTTTATGACAGGTTCTATAAAATATCCGACAATGAGAATATAAGTGACAGAGTGATGATATTCAGGATAATTTTGTCGGTAGCGGTGATATTGCTGTGTCTTTTCGGCATGACATTCATAGCGTGTGCATATTATGAATATGACCTGTCGATCAGGATAGACCACATACAGTCAGCCGTTTTTAAAGTCGATGTCACCGCAGAAGAAGTTCAATCAAATAGTGATGTTACAATAGATAAACACAATGTAAGTTATACTCTTAATGCGGAGAAGGATAAAGAATACAGTGTGACTATCTCAAGAGCAAACGGCAATACAGCTACCACAGGATTTTGTATAGTGGGTTACGGTCAAAATAATGACAGAAAGGTATATCATACGCTTCAGATAGGGCGTGACGGCGATAGTACAAGAGATTCTGTCACGTTTAAAATAAAATTCAGCCAAACGACTGATGTAGATATACTCCCATGGTGGGGTACATCGTCCATGTATGACGGTTATGCTTCCAATGATGCAAGCAGTTACTATATAACAGAAGGAAAGCTCTTGACTTTACCATAAAAAAACGGATGTAGCAACAGCCGCATCCGTTTTGTACTGTTCAAATGAAAAATGCCGTGAACGAGATCGATGTATTTCGTTCACGGCATTTTTTTATCATGCAAAGTGCTTTCTGTTGACAAGGTTCATTACAGCACCTGCTATCAGACCGAGATAATAGCTGATAAAACGCCATATCAGCATCACGGCAAGAAGTGAACTTTTGTCCATGAGTTTTCCGAAATAAAGTTCATACAAACCTTCCTGTGCCCCCGAACCGCCGGGAGTGGGGACATAGGCTGCTGAAACGTATTGGCAGAGTCCCATAGTGGATATTTCACCGTAGCTTGCACTATTCAGCCCTACTCCTCTGTAAGCAAAGTACATGATAGAGACGAGCGAGATCATGTAAAGTCCACCGAACATGAGCTGACGTGCCATTTCACCCTTATGTGACCTGAGATGCAGCATTCCTGTATAGAATTTATCGGCAGTTTCACTGACACTTTTCATTACTTTGTCGGGATCTTTGGAAAGTTTGAATTTTGTGACGATCTTTCCGATGACACGCACGATCCATGCAGTCGGTCTCTTGCTGAAGCTGAAAAACATCCACAGCACCACGAAAAATAAATTATATGCGTATCCGAGAAACAGGAACGGTAAATACTGTCCCATATTGGTGACGATGAAGTTCCAATAACATATAGCAGCGACAGTTACCATCAGTACACGCATAACGTGCCATGACAGCAAACTGCATATTACTGCGGATGTGCCGAGACCGACAGGAATATCAAATTGTGAAAGTCTGTATACCTGCATAGGCTGACCGCCCGTTGCACCCGGGGTTATATTAGAGTAGAAAATACCTGTCAGTGATACGGTAACGGCATCTTTTACGCTCAGTTTCAAGCCCTCACATTTCAGAAATGAACGAAGGCTCAAAGCATTGACGAGTATGTAACAGAAATAACAGCCGAAGCAGGCAGCTATAAACACAGGCTCTGCATTCAATACACTTTGTACAGCATCTTCTAAAGTTCCGTTGACCAGACCAACTATGACTACTATCAGAATAGTTGTCAGAATTATTATAGGTCCTATCCATTTTTTCAGAAAATTTTTCATACTACACCTTTATTCCATCAATACTGCTTTCAAAGGTTCATCGAGTGAAAGACGGTATTTTTTTGTATAATCCCTGCCCGCACACAACATCATTGAACGGTCTGTGCAGTTGTACACTGCACTCCATGATGTCGCTATCATGTATATTTTATATCTTGAGCGGAAATACACCTCTACGGATCGAAGCAGTGACATGGCTTCATTTTCCGTCAGTACGGGATTTTTATTGAGAGTACACTCTATTTTTTCGTATCTGTCACGCCCCTTTTCCTTGCACTTTCCGCCCTCAGTGATATAAAAATTGGTCAGTTTGAGGCTTTCATCAGGTTTTGTCTGCCTGTAAACATACATTTTGTTATCCATATATTCTACGACAGCACTTTGTCCGGAAGCGTCCGTTAAAAAGTAGTGGTAACATGCTCCCAAAAGGTCATGCATTTCATACTTCTCCATGAAGGCAACGGCTTCATCAACAGTAGCACATTTATCAAGGATTCCCCTTAAAGCAACAGTTGTAGTAAATGGGGGATTGCCGTTTTTTTGTTTGGTAGGCTTTCCGAGAAGTTCAAGTATCGCACACGCAAGCCCTTTTTCATTTATGCCGTCCATGCTTGCATATGGGGCACCGAGTATTCTTAAAGGACGGCGGGATTTTCTGACATCTGCATATATCATATGATTTTGATTGCAGACCGCCATGCTTTTATAGCCTGTTTCGGGGTGCGTCCATACAACAAGCACACGGGCTTCTTTATAGTCAAAATTTCTTCCCATCAGGACTTTTCCGTCAGGTGTGCGGACATTGAAAGCCGAACACCCGCCATGCCCTGCAAGCGGATTGGCGATAAGTTTCGGAGAGTGTATCACTTTTTGTAAAAAGCGGGCAAGTCCGAACATTGAAGTGACACCCGATGACAGTATACCTTCAAGATCGTAATGACAGTGATAATCCAAAAGGCATATATGCTCATCTAACTCTGTGAGAGAAGAAAGTGTTTTATCACGTTTTTTTCTTGCGGCAGCCTTTTCTGCATTCATGGGAACATCTCCTTTTGTGTCTTTTCGGATAATCCGTGTTTTTCAGAGCTTCTGAAATGATTTTTTTGGTGTCATCTCCGAAAATCGGGCTTATGCCACCCATTTGTATCGTTTCGATACCCGTTGTACAGAGATTGGCTTCTATCAGTACAGGCTCACCGTCCTCACCGATAGCAATATCCCAGCCTACAAACCTGAAATACGGCAGCATGGGATGAGCTTTCCTGACAAGTTCAATTACCTTGTCATATGAGGGGATACGGAAGCCTTCAAAACGTATTTTGGTCAACGGGTGAGTCTCAAACTTTTTTTTAAAGGAATAGCCGTATTTTTTCAGACAGCCTTTTTCATCGGCATAGCACATGATACCGCCGCTTGTGATATTGTCAACACTTTTTTCATCTGACGAACATCTCAGTATTGAACCGAGTATTTTCACACCGTCCTTTGTCAGAAGAGAAACGATACGAAGTGTATTGACGGAGTTAGGATTGAGTCGTGCCATTTCTTTATGCTGATGAAGTGACCTCTGAATGATAATATCTCCGTGTATTTCTCCGATGATATTTTTAAGTGTCTTTGAGAGAGGGATATTATCTTGTATTTTAAGATGTCGGACACCGATACCGCCGTAGGAATCATCAGCCTTTTTGATAAAAACATCTTTTTCTTTGCTCAATATCCTGACAAGATCGTCTGATGTTATAAGACTGTAATCCTCGTCAAGCCACATACCGTTCATACGATATGCAATACTTTGGGGTTGGTTGATGCCTGCAAACAGCTTTGGAAAAAGGCATTTATTTTCCAATCCCGCACCCTTTTTTTTATCGTTCAAATAGGGATCAATGTAGGCATAATACATCTCCGAAGGGAGATAGTCTTCCCTGAAATTTCCGTTTATATCGGTGATCTGTCTGTGCAGGAGTGTGCTTACTTTATAAGGATAATAATAGTCCTGTACTTTCATGAACTGTTCTTTCGTCAGTCCCGGAAGCTTCAAAAGCGGCAATAATGTTTTTTTGATACTCTCAATGCTTATGGATTCTCCCGATCGGATACGTTTTGCCATTCGGGCGTTTTTTATTACATATACAATATCATATAAAACATCAATTTTTCTCTGAATTTTTTCAAACACTTCTTTTTTACTCCTTGAATACTGTTATTCCTTGTCTTTGACACTTTCTACAATATCCCATTTTTTCATTGAGTGCATGGCGATAAAGTGACTTAACACTACATATGAAAGTACAAGCATAACAGTGAAAATATATTCATTGATGCTGTTGGCAAAGACGTATTCTCTGCCGTCTGTGCTGAGTTTTTGCAGACCTATCTTTGCAATAAAGATACCTGACGGCAAGCCCACGATACATGAGAATATGAACTGCAAAAACGATTGTACGAACCACTTAACTGATATTTCACTATGTTGGAAGCCGAGTGTCCTCAACACACACAATTCTCTTTTCTTTTCAAGCAGATTTGTCTGTGCGGTATTTATTACTATGACAAGACCTATGACTATCGCAAAACCTATGATTATCCAAGCTGCCAAGTCGTATGTCTTGAAGACTTTTTCATTTCCCTGATATGACAACCTTGTGAATACCGTGTATAAGTAATTATCATTTTCCGTAAGAAAACCGAGAAGTTTCTGCTCATCTTTTTCGGAAATATTGCATATCACCGAACCGAGTGTTACATCACCGAGCTTTTTCGCCGACTTATACGACATATATTGAAAACGGCTTATGGACTGGTCGGATATATCTGCTATTTTTACAGGTATCCCGTCTATATCAATGGTGTCACCGACATCTGCACCGAGTTCTTCTGCAAGGTGTTTTTCAAGAATAATGCCCTGTTCGGGTAAGTCAAGTTTTCGGTTATGCCTGTCATATATCCCGACAAGCTGTGTATCTATGTCAAGACTTTTGACAACAGCCGATTTAGTTTTGCCGTTGAAAGTGAAGTCTGCCTGATAGTACGGCATTTTCTGAACGTCCCTGACAAAAGGCAGGTCACTCAATTCCTGCATAAATTCATCTGTCGTATCTTCTTTAAAGAATATCTGACAATCATAGTGTATCCTTTCGTCATATAGTTGATGTAAGAGATAATTTTTTGAGGTGATAAAGGCAAGTGCCGAAAATATCATCATGACAGAAGCAGAAATGCATATCACTGAAAAAACAAAACGCATTTTGTTTCTGAACATAGTGGCAACACTGAATTTTGTCACAGGCGATGAATGTGATGTGAGTTTTTGCAAAAGTTCAGGTATTTCGGCGGTTTCAGGTGCAGGGCGGGACATTGCCTCTGACGGCATTATTTTTGAGACAGTTCCGGCACTTATCAAAGTTGAGATCTGTCCGACAACTATCGTCAGAACAGCCGACAGCACATACATCATAATATTGAATTTAAACGTAAAATCGGGCAGCGGAAAGAAAGCCTTGTAATAGTCACCCACATATCTCATCAGACAGTAGCCTATCACACTTCCCAAAATGACCGAAAAGACAGATACAATGCAGTTTACCTCGCAGTAAAGCATTTTGATACTCGTCTTTGAAAATCCCAATGCCCTCAAAATACCTATTTCACGCCTGCTTTGCTTGATTATGAGCGACATGAACAAAAATACAACTATGAGTATTATTATAAAAAATACCATCGGCATGAAAACAGACATGGTTTCGATAGGCTCTAAATTTACATCTATTTTCTTTTTAACGGCGGAATTTTCATAAGTATAGCTGTTTTTGACCTCGATTTTCTCGTCTGCAAGGATAGCTTCCAGTTTTTCAAGTTCTGTTTTGCTGTCCGAACCGTCCTTGAAGTATATCAAAAACTGGTTGCACAGCATTTCATAGCCTTCACCATCTTCCAACTCGCTGTAAGCCTTTTCTAATTCGTCTTTCAGATCGGCAAATTCACTTAATGCCTTTGCAGTTTCATCATTGAGCTTTTTTTCATTTTTAGAAATTTCCTTTTTTGCATCGGCAAGCTGTTTTTCAGCTTCATCGAGTTTTGATATGATAAGCTGTTTGCCGTCTGAGATCTCTTTAAGACCGTTTTCGATTTTGGGCATATTGTCATCTATTTGCTTTATGCCGTCATTGATTTGTGCAAGTCCTGTCTGTACTTTTTCAATGAGCGACGGTATATCTGCAAGGTCACTTTCACTTAGACCATACTCCGCAAGAGTGTTTTCAATTTGCTCACGCTGTGAAGCAAGCAGTTCTCTCTGTTCTTCAATATCGTACAAAGCACTTTCATAAACAGAAGTAAGTGCTTTGGCAGTTTTCAAAGGTTTATCGGTGTAGCCTGAAAGTTCATTGATGACCGCCTGCATATTTGAAATATCCGAGAGCAGTTTTTCAAAAGTCTTGTCACTTCCCAAGACCGGCAGATATGAAACGGCTGTATAAAGGTCATATTTTTCCACGTTTTCATGTATAAATTCGAGAGTGGCAAGGGCATTGTCTGCATTTTCCGCAAGGCTTGCATTTTTGTCATAAACGGTATATTTTTTTATAACTGATTTAACATCATTTTCGGGCATATCAAAAATTCTGTCCGAATTGAGATACAGATGATCTGATTCAGCCTGATCCATGTAGTCCTGCAATTTTTTTGAAAAGTCCGACACTTTATCCGTCACATCATAGGAAAATCCGTAATTTTGGACAATGTCAATGAAGTTTTTGAGATTGTCAACCGTATCAAAAAGATATGCCATATCAAGCCTCGGTGCTAATTTCAGCAGGTTCATGAAATGTACAGCTTCATCTGATCTCATCATGTCAGTGATGTTTTCAAGGTTTTTCAGCCCGTCATCTATCTGTTCAAGACCGTCTGCCGCCTGCTGTAATTTATCCCTGTTTTCGTTAAGGAGAGCGGCAGTCTGCTGTAAAGTCTGCTTTGTTTGTGTAAGTTCTTTTTTCTTGTTTTCAAGTTCTTCTTTTGTTGCAAGTAAAGTGCTTTCGGTTTCTTCAAGCTGTGCAAGTTTTTCAGTAGCTTCAACGGAGGAATCTTCAAACAGCTTTTCCTTTTCGGCAAGCTGATCTTTTGCATCAGTCAGCTTTTTTTCGGCTTCATCAAGCTCTTTTTGAGCCTTGTCCCACTCTGTATAGAGCTGTGACTGTTTTTCGTCAAGTTCATCTTTGACTTCACCGTATTTTTTGTCTGATTCGTTTTTCAAAAGTCTTACAGGTGCATAAGCATAGCCGAAATCCGTATTTGCTCCCCATGAATTGTCGGTAGGCTGGACGGAAAGTGTCTCAGGCATGGACACTATGCCCGATACAAAATATTCCCTGTATTCCTTGTCAACTTTAAAGTTCAGTGTATCGCCTGCATGAATGTTGTTGTCCTGTGCAAAGTTACATTCGATAAGAACATCATCTTTGCCGTTGCTGTCAGCCTGCGACCAAAAGTGAAATTGCTGAATATCGTCCGGGGCATATGAGAATACTCTTACAGATAAATAACGCCCCTGTTTACTTTTTATATAGGTATCTCCGCAAAGTCGTGCATTTATCTCCGAAACAGATGACAATTCTTTCAGCTTATCGATATTTTTACGGCTTGTGACATCTGTTGTAATGACGGCATGGGGATGACGGTAATTTTTTACATAGTCATTAAGGGAGGTCTCAAGTGAAACGTATGCACCCGAAAGACCTGTCATGATACCGCAGCCCATCGCAGATACAAGCATGATGGAGATAAGCAGTTTCAGATATTTTTTGATAACGGGAAATAACATTCTTCTCATAGGCTTACCACTCTATGCTTTCCGCAGAAACGGGACATTGATTTACTGTTACACCGATGATTTTTCCGTTTCGCATTTTAATGACACGGTCAGACATTTTGCCTATTTCCTGAGTATGCGTGACGATAACAACAGTTTTGCCATGCTGACGGACGAGTTTTTCCAATTCAACTAAAATTTGCTTTCCGGTCTCGTAGTCCAAAGCCCCCGTCGGTTCATCGCAAAGTAAAAGTTGAGGATTTTTTGCCAATGCTCTTGCAATGGAAATTCTCTGCTGCTGACCGCCTGAAAGCTGTGAGGGATAGCTGTTCATTTTTTCACGCAGACCGACCATATCAAAGACTTTTTCAATGATGTGAGGATCATGTGCGATGTCGGCAGTCATGGCAATATTTTCTTTAGTGGTGAGTTCGGCGATGAGGTTAAATGACTGAAAGACAAAGCCGACATTTTTTCTTCTGTATTCTGTCAAGGCTCTGTCATTCATTTTGCAGAGGTCTTTTCCGCTGACGATGATCCTGCCTCTGTCTGGTTTGTCCATGCCGCCGAGTGCGTTCAAGAGGGTACTTTTGCCGCTGCCGGAACTTCCGAGAATAGTGAGCAGTTCGCCGTCAAATATCTGTAAAGAAACGTCTGCAAGGGCATCTATCCTTGCTTCACCCTTGCCGTATGATCTCCATAGATTTTGTGCATCCAAAAGGACTTTTTTCGTACTTTCCAAAAGTACCGCCCTCCTTTATCTGATTTGATTGACCTTGCCCGGCTCATCAAGGGAAAATTCATACATACTGTTATAATTCATGCCTGAACACATTTTCATCGTTTTCTTTGTGCAGTTATATACACTGCTCCAAACCGTAATGACCATATGTGGCAAATATTTGTGATGATAGTTAAGAGTACAGTCGGAAAGGAGCTGCATGGCATCTTCCTCCGAAATGTGATGTCCGCATTCACACAATTTATCATCTATTCTTTTATATCTGTCACGTCCCATTTCTTTTCTGTTGTCTCCGCCCTCTGTCAGAAAATAATTTGTCAGTTTAAGATTTTCGCCTTTTTGCTTTTGCCTTATGACGTTCATTTTATTATTGACATATTCGACAATGGCACTGTTTCCCTCAGCATCTGCAAACTGATAGTGATAATTGGCAAATATAGGATCGTTCATATCATAGTTTTTCAAAAGTTCAACGGCTTCGTCTACATTTTGGCATTTATCAAGAATGGCTCTGATCGCAACGGGAGTTGTAATAGGCTTTTTGCCCGTTTTCTGCTTGGTAGACTTGGCTTTTATTTCAAGAATGGCAGCGGCAAGCCCTTTTTCATTCACACCGTCCATACAGCAATAAGGAGCACACATCATGCGGAGATGATTGTTCCTTTTTGCGGGATTTTGCCATTTTTTGCCGTACATCAAAAAAGTTCCCGAAGTGACGGTGAGGCTTTTATAGCCGTTTTCGGGAGCTGTCCACACCACAAAACAAAGTGAATCTTTATAATCAAAATTTCTGCCGAATATCACATCATTTTCCGGTGTTCTCGTATTGAAACTCGAACAGCCGAAATCTTTTACAAACGGATTGATAAAAACCTGTTTGGAATGCACATATTTCTGTGCAAACCTTACCATGCCCGCAATGCCCGCAACGCCTTTTTCAAGCATTTCGTCAAGACCGTATGAGCCGTGATAAACAAGCATCCATATATTTTCATTTATCTGTCTTGCCGAAGCAAGTGTTTCCTGTACAGCCTTTTTGCTTTTCATTTCACATTCTCCAATACTTTTTTGATATGTTTACGGAAGAAATCCAACTGTTCCGAAGTGTTTATTACACGGATAGATTTGAGCTGATTCTGTGAAGCACCGTTTGCGATCCTGTATTCTCTGAACTCTCTGAAAGTACCGTTCTGCACTGTGTGTACGATCGAAGGAGAAGTTTCCCCGATCGTAAGCATACGTCCATGTTCACGATTCATTTTTTCAAGTTCTTCATCGAATATCTCTCCGAGTTTTTCAGACATTTCGGGGGATATATCAGACTGTGTTTCCATGAACAAAACGATATTCCAAGGGACATTTTCCGTGTCGGGATAAAGGCAATAGTCGTTTATAATAATACCCGTTCTTTTCTCAAATGCCTTGATAGCACCCGTTATATGTTCTGCTGTCAGCTTGACACCTGTAATATTTATTACCTGATTTTTCCTGTAGGCAAAGCGTATAAGAGGCACTTTGCCTTTATATCCCGTCACACGCACAACATCTTTTATACGATAACGGTAAAGTCCCGAAAGATTGGTAATTACTATTTCATAAAGTTCTCCGACTTTCAGTTCATGAAGCATAAGAGGACGGCTGTTTTCATCTTCAATGGGTATGAATTCAAAAAAACCGTTGTCAAAAAGCAAAAAATAATCTTCACTGTCCGTTTCCATACCTGTTGCGATGAGAGATTCGCTTGACGAATAGGTCTCGTTAAAAAAGGCAACATCTTTTCCGCATAATTTTTTAAGTTTTCTTGTGAAAGCGGAAAATTCTCCCGAACCGATACCGATGATAAAGCACAATTTAGGCCATATTGCTTTCATGAGATGTTCGGGGCGGGAGTGGAATATTTTTCTGAGTTCTTCGGCACGTTTCGGATCGGGACGGAGTTTTTTATTCAGTTGTTCCTTTATGTCGGCAGGAATGTCTATTTTATCACTGATTTTTCCGTTCTGAATGTCGTTACACAAAATATCCTGATTTTCAATGATATAGTGTATCAGATCGGTAATATTCGAGTTGAACACAGCCGCAAAATATGTGAGGTCTTTTTCTTTTAGGGCATAGAAGGCTTTGATATATTTCATATCGGATTTTTCGCCGCACTTGAAAGCCTCATTCGGTATGCAGGTTATAGCCGACACGACAGACTGACTTTTTGCAATGGTATATGCTGAGATGATGCCTTCGGGAATTCCGCCTTTTGTCATGGAAGACTCTGTTTCTACCATATTCAGACCTTTACCGCAGAGATGACCGTATTTTTTCATTTCACGGTCGATAAAATAAACAAACATTGCGACAGTTTTTGTAAATGCAGACTTAGCCTTTCTGACGACCGGTATTCTTTTCATAATACCCGTTGTACCGGAAGTTTTTGCAAAGAACTCGACAGTTTCGGCTGTTATCGATCCTTGCCTGCCTGTTTCCGACATTTCATCAATGTAATCCTTGTAATCTTCATAAGTGGTATATGGGACTTTTTTCTGATAGTCTCGAACCGTCTTAATGTCGGAAAAACCGTATTTTTTGCCAAACTCTGTATCTTTGCTTTTTTTCAGTATATCCATCAGTAGTTTTTCGCTGATCTTATCTGCATTTTTGCTTTTTGAGTAATATCTTTTTATCTGTATTCCGCCGTACAGAGCAGCCCCACGCATCACTGTAAAATTGATTATTTTTTCGACAAAATTCATGTTCCCATTTCCTTTTTTATTCAGATCTTTTCTTTTTTCTTGACAGCAGTATTCCTGCAAGACCTGTACTAAGTGCTGTTATAAATGCACATGCTGCCGACCATGAACTTCCCGTGTCCGGAATCACAGACATACTGCTCTTATTGGCAGAAGTATTGGTATTTGGAGTCGATGAACTTTTGGAAGGATCAGCCGTACCTGTAACATTGATCTTGACAGATATATTGCCATCATCAAAAATAAGTTTCAATTCGTTTTCGCCGTCATTGAGTTTAGCGAGAAATTCAGGCTTCATTGTAACAGTTCCGTCGCTTATTGAAATATTTTTCTTGTCGGATGAGGAAAATATTTTTCCGTTATGACGTACCGAAATACTGTCTGATGCGGAATTTGTCTTTATTACGATACTCTTTGAACTGTTTCTGTCCCAAGTGAACTCTGTTTTATCGGCAGTTATCTCATGTGTATCATTTGAAGGGTGCTTTTTGTCGGTGACGTTTACGGTTATATCAGCCGTACCGTCATCAAATGTAAGAGTCAACCTATTTTCACCGACATTGAGTTTTTTGAGTATCTTTGCAGTTATACCTACTCTGCCTAAAGTGATATAAACGCCCCTGTCATCATCTGAGGCGACCGATTCACCGTTTTGGGTGATAACGACACTTTTTGACTTTGAATCGGTATTCACAGCGATACCGATAAGATCACTTTTATCCCATTCAAATTCATTTTTCTTGACGGTTATCACCTTGTCCGAGACAGGTATTTCAGTCTGTTCGTCCGTGACGATGACGGTAATATCCAATTCACCCTCTTTCAGTATGAAAGCAAGGGCATTCTCGCCGTCATTGAGTTTTTTTAGAAAATCATGGCTTATGTTTATCACACCGTTATCTATCGAAATACCACGGTTTACAAGGCTTGAGGAATATATACTGCCGTTCTTTTTCAAAGTGAATGATCTTGAAGCGGAATTTGTCTGTATAGTGATGTCGGTATCACTGTTTCTGTCCCATGTGAACTCGGTTTTGTCTGCAATAAGCTTTGCTTCTTCTTCATTGTTTTCTTCACTTGTGCCGTTTATCCTTTCTTTTATCTTTGAAAGGGCATCCTTACCGGCAAGTTCGGCTTCACGGAGATGTTTCTCTAAAATATCTTTAT
>CADCCP010000029.1 GCA_902800005.1 uncultured Ruminococcus sp.
GATTATCTGATACAGTAAATACATCATCTGAATAATGATAACATACAGCGTATAGCTTTTGAGTGATAGTGGATATGTTTCCTCAATGATATTCCGAAGAACTCCGAGAAGCTTTTCCAAACCACGAAATAAGATTAAAGTCAAATCATCTGAAAATGCCGCAGTGCGTCCTCAATGGCAGCTTCCTTTTCGGGCGGCACCGTCGGAACAGATGACTTCCAGCTGCCTGTATTATAGTTTTCACGCTCAGTGATACCATGCTTATGCTTGAACTGTGAGATGTACAGAGTAGAAACATCCAGTCCTGTATTAGCCTTGACATAAGATTTTATCTGCTCATAGGTTGCTTTTGTCTCTGTCTTAGTCGGCGGAATATTCTCTAAATCAAACTCAACCTCCGTACTGCAATGAGATACAAGTTTGGATAATAACGCTACCGTCTCCACATGTGTTGTTCGTGGAAATAAATCGACAGGTACGGCTTTCTGCACAAAATAGCCTTTTTCCGAAAAAAGTTTTACATCTCTTGAAAGCGTTGCGGGATCACATGATACATATACCACTCTTTTTGGTGACATTTCGGAAATCGTATCAATAAGACTGCTTTCACAGCCCTTTCTTGGGGGATCAAGCACTATGCAATCAGGGTGAATGTTTCTCTTTCGGAGAGTTTCCGCAGCCTTTGCAGCATCTGCACAGATAAATTCCGTATTGGAAATCCCGTTCAGAGAGGCATTATTTTTTGCATCTTCAACGGCTTGCGGGATTATTTCCACGCCTATCAGAGTTTTCACTTTATCTGCCATTGTCAAGCCGATAGTGCCTGTACCGCAGTACATATCAAGTAATGTTTCATTTGATTTCAAATCGGCAAATTCAGCGGCTTTTTTATAGAGTTTTTCAGCTTGTGAGCGGTTGACCTGATAAAATGAAAGGGGAGAGATACGGAATTTCATGTTACAAAGAATATCCGTGATATAGCCGTCACCGTAAAGAGTACGGCATTTTTTGCCTGTAATTACATTGGTTTTATCGGTGTTTGTATTGAGAACAACGCTTTTTAAATTCGGCAGACCGTCACAAAGCATTTGAACAAGCTGTTTTTCTTTGCGGAGTTCGTTTGCGTTGGCGACTATACATACCATAAGTTCATCTGTTTTTTCGGCATATCGTAAATACAGATGACGGAGAATACCCGTATGAGTTTTTTCGTCATAAGTGGAAATGTGATTTGAGTTAGCCCATTCAAGAAAAATATTTATAACAGGCGGAAAAGCCCTTGACTGTAATTGACAGTCATCAAGAGTGATAACACGGTGAGTACGCTGTGCAAAAAAGCCGACTTTCACATTACCGTCACTGTCGAGAGTAACGGGGAGTTGAGCCTTGTTTCTGTAAAAGCTGCTATTGTCTGCATCGATTATTTCACCTATGAGAGAGCCGTCAATACCGCCTATTCTTGTGAGAGCGTCATAAACACGTTTCTGCTTGAAAGCGAGTTCGGATTGATATGTAATATGGCGGAAAGTACAGCCGCCGCATTTATGAAATATATTGCAGTCGGGTGAAATTCTGTCAGGAGAAGGGGAGAGAAGAGTTTCGATTTTGCCGAAAGCGTAATTTTTAGTTGTTTTAAGTATTTTTATTTCAGCAATATCGCCGACAGCCGCTGACGGCACGAATACTGCCATACCGTCTATTTTGCAGACACCGCTGCCCTCTGTTGTATAGTCGATAATTTCGGTTTTATATATGTCATTTTTTTTAAGCAATTTCATCAGCTCCATTCAAGTTCTTTCATAAGTATCTCAATGACACGACATTCTCTTTCTAACATGGTATGGAATTGAAAATATTTTTGTTTTTCGCCGTGAGAGTGAGTGCGATTTACAGTGAGTACGGTTTCGGGGGATACCCATTCCAACGTGAATTTTTCTTCATTTTCATATTGGTCAAGGCATTGTTGATATACGGTATCTTCGGCATTGCAGAGGTAATAATAATTATCCTGTATGAAAATATCTTCGGAGTTGCCTTTTTCTACACGATGTACATAGCCGTATTCACGGACGGAATCGGGAATGACTTTCAAGCCGCTTTCCTCCATGACTTCACGGATAAGAGTATCAATTTGATCTTCGCCGTTTTCCATGCCGCCGCCAGCAAATTTGTAATAGTCGTATGTAAGACTGTGTATCATGGCGAGTTTGTTGTTTTTAATGATAACGCCACGCACAGAAGGTCTTTCAGTAAAAGTACCGTCTTTTTTATAGTTTTGCTTGTCTATTTCAAAAAGTAATCTCATATTTTCCTCCATAAAAAATGTCAGTCCGTGAATTAAAACGGGGCTGACAAATTTTTTCTGAAATCAGTCATCTCAACACGGCAAGAAATGTCATGAACATCAGTTTGATGTCATAGAAGAAATTGAATTTGCTGATATATTCAAGATTATATTTCATTTTTTGCGGAAGGACTTCATTAACGTAAACGTCATCGGGGTTTTCCGCACCGTCAAGCAATTTTTCTTCATCTTTGAATTTAATGCTTGCAAGTGAGGTTATACCGGCAGGCATTAAAAGGGTTGCCATCATTTCATCGGTATATCTGTCAACATATCTCTCGACTTCGGGGCGAGTGCCTACAAAAGTCATGTCTCCTTTAAGGACGTTGAAAAGTTGGGGAAGTTCATCTAAACGGCATTTTCTGAGAAATTTACCTGCCCTTGTGACACGGCTGTCATTCTGCACAGTGACTTGTGTACCGAGCTGTTCGGCATTTGAGACCATTGTACGAAACTTGATGATATGGAAAATTCTGCCGTAAGTTGTGACACGCCTTTGCAGAAAGAAAACCTTTCCTTTGGAGTCGCATTTTATCCATATTGCTATTATTATCATAAAAGGTAATGCAATAACGGTTATTATCAAGCCGATAATTATATCGAAAATCCGTTTTAAAATAAGACTTGCGGTTTTTTTACGGAGTGTTTCATAATAGGGTTTAACGCTGTCATTTTGGAATTTTTCGGGGAGCTGTTCCCATTTTTTCATTGAAATCAATCCTCACTTTTAGCAGTGACTTTTACTTTGACTGTAACGGGCTTTTTATCGGGGACATCGGACTGTTTGTTGTTGAGTTCCTCACGGGCGACTGCAAGCATGAGTTTAATGCGGTTTTCCTGATTGACACGGGGAGCACCGGGATCATAGTCTATGGCAACGATATTAGCCTTGCTGTGTTTTTGTTTTATCTGACGTATCATTCCCTTGCCGTTTATGTGGTTGGGCAGACATCCGAAGGGCTGTGTGCAGACGATATTTTCAAAACCGCTTTCAACGAGTTCAAGCATTTCGCCTGTCAAAAGCCAGCCTTCACCCATTTTACTGCCGTAACCGACAACGCCCTTGACAAGAGATTTTGTATGCTCATATTTGGTTATAGGTGTAAAGCCGTATTTTATCTGACTGTTCACGACCATCTGTTCAAGTTCTTTGAGATAGTTCAACAGTTTTTCAACGGCGATATATTTGAGTTTGCTTCCGCCGTAGAGCTTGTAATCTTCAAGCCTGTTGTCTATCTTGAACATCATAAAGCCCATCATGCCGGGCATATTCACTTCACAGCCTTGCTCATATAAAAACTGTTCAAGATTATTATTGCCGAGACTTGAGTATTTTACATATATTTCACCGACAATTCCGACTTTTATTTTTGGAGTTTTTTTGATCTTTATTTTTGAATAATCCTCGGCAATATCATCAAGTGTCTTTGCTATCTCCTTTCGCCTGAAGCCGTGACCGCCTGCAAGAATATCCGTCAATTTTTGTGTCCATTGTGCTACAAGAGCGGCACTGTCACCTTTGTTTATTTCATAGGGCTTGACCTGATTGTCAAGGCTCATGAGCATATCGCCGTAAATGAGACCTGCGGCAAGCCGTCTTATCATTGGCAAAGTCAAGTGAAAGCCGCTGTTTTTTTCGAGTCCCGACAAATTGAGGGATATGACGGGGACTTGTTCAAAGCCTGCTTTAACAAGGGCTTTTCTGAGCAGATGTATATAATTTGAGGCACGGCAGCCGCCGCCTGTCTGAGTTATCATAAGGGCAGTCTTGTTTACATCATACTTGCCGCTTTGAAGAGCGTGTATGAACTGACCTATAACAAGAAGTGCAGGATAACAGGTATCATTATGAACGTACTTCAAACCGACCTGTGCGATTTCGGGGCCTTCCGTTTCCAGCAGGCAGACTTTGTAGCCGTAATGGATAAAGACGTTTTGCAGTATATGAAAATGCGTTTTCGCCATCATGGGAAGAAGAATTGTATATTCCTCTTTCATTTCCTTTGTAAAAAGCAGTCGTCCTGTTTTGTCATAAACAAGTTCAGCCATAATATATCGATCCTTTCTTTCCTTGAAGTTCCCAAAACTCCACTCTCAACTCTCTACACTCCACTCTCATTTAATGGTTGCCAAAAGGCTTCTCAATCTGATCTTGACCGCACCTAAATTAGTGATCTCATCAATTTTTATTTGAGTATAGATCTTACCGTGATGTTCGAGAATTGCACGGACTTCATCTGTTGTAATTGCATCAACTCCGCACCCGAATGAAACAAGCTGTACGAGATTCATATTGTCATGCTTGCTGACGTATTCGGCGGCGGCATACATTCTTGAATGATAAGTCCATTGATTGAGAACATCTGTGTGTATCTTTTCATGCACCTTACAGCTCACAACATCTTCTGAAATGAGTGCAACATCAAAACTTGTGATGAGTTTATCAATGCCGTGATTTATTTCGGGATCGGCATGATACGGACGACCTGCAAGAACTATTATTTGCTTGCCCTGTTCCTCTGCACGTTTGATAATGTCATCACCGTGGTCACGGATTTTTTGCAGATAGCTTTCATATTCGTTGTAAGCGGCTTTTGCAGCGGTTTTCACTTCTTTCAGGGAAATGCCGTCAAAGTGATTTTTGAGTTCTTCATAAATTTTCTTTGGGAAGTCTTTCGGGCGGTGTATGCCGACAAATTCATGAAACAGCTTTACACCTTCAATATCCTTTGCATATGAGTAAATGACTTCGGGATAATATGCGACAACGGGGCAGTTGTAATGATTATCGCCCAGATCTTCATCAAAGTTATATGACATACAGGGATAGAAAATATTTGTAATGCCGTTGTCAATGAGCCATTGTACATGACCATGCATAAGTTTTGCAGGAAAACATACGGTATCTGACGGGATAGTCTGCTGACCGTGTAAGTATAATTTTCTGTTGGAGAAAGGGGAAGTGATGACTTCAAAGCCGAGTTCCGTCAGGAATGTGTACCAGAACGGCAGCAGTTCAAACATATTCAAGCCGAGAGGTATTCCTATTTTTCCACGCTTGCCCTGTTTAGGTTTATAGCTTCTGAGAAGCTGTAATTTATATTGATATATATTCAGGCTTTCATCGGGAGATTTTTTTGTGACGGGCTTTTCACAGCGGTTTCCTGCAATGAATTTTCTGCCGTCGCTGAATGTATTCACGGTAAGACGGCAGTTATTACTGCACCCGCCACAATTTACGGATTTTATTTCATGTACAAATTCAGCAAGCTGTTTTGTATTCAAAACGGTTGATTTTGAATTGCTGTCGGATTTGGACTTTGCAAAGAGTGCTGCACCGTATGCACCCATTAAACCCGAAATTTCGGGACGTATGACATTAGTACCCATTTCCTGTTCAAATGCACGGAGAACGGCATCATTAAGGAAAGTACCGCCTTGTACAACGATTTTCTTGCCGAGTTCACGGGGACTTGCCACACGGATAACTTTATAAAGGGCATTTTTGACGACACTCAAACACAAGCCGGCAGATATATCTTCAATGGTAGCACCGTCTTTTTGAGCCTGCTTGACGGACGAATTCATGAATACTGTACATCTTGAACCCAAGTCAACAGGATGATTTGCAAGGAGTCCGAGTTTGGAAAATTCTTCTGAGGAGTAGCCGAGGGCATTGGCGAAAGTCTGCAAGAATGAACCGCAGCCCGATGAACAAGCCTCATTGAGAAAAATGTTATCAATGACACCGCCACGAATTTTGAAACACTTTATATCCTGACCGCCTATATCAATGACAAATTCCACGTCGGGCATGAAACTTTTTGCGGCAGTCAGATGTGCAACAGTTTCAACAATGCCGTAGTCAACGCTGAAAGCATTTTTAATAATTTCCTCACCGTAGCCTGTCACGGCAGAGGAAGCTATCTTTATATCGGGATCTATTTCATAGATGTGTTCAAGGAAGTTTTTCACGATGGGAACGGGATTTCCGCTATTTGAGAGGTATTCTGAATAAAGCAGAGTACCGTCATCGGAAATGACAACGCCCTTTACAGTGGTAGAGCCTGCATCTATGCCTATAAAAACATTTCCGTCAAAGTCTTTTAAAGAGCCTTTTTTAACGGTAGCTTTTGAATGTCTTTCCCTGAACTCGTCCAATTCTGTTTGTGTTCTGAAAAGGGGTTTGTTGAAGGCAAAGTTACCTGTACCCCTGTAGACCTCGACTTTTGATATGGCTGTGTCGAGGTCTGCACCCTTTTCCGCACAAAGTGCAGCACCCATTGCAACGTAGTACAGGGAGTTTTCGGGACAAATGCCCTTAGTTTTGAGAGCCTTGTCAAATCCTGCACGAAGTTGAGGGATAAACGTCAAAGGACCGCCGAGATAAACGATATTACCCTTTATTTCACGACCTTGAGCAAGTCCTGCGATAGTCTGATTAACGACAGCCATGAAAATACTTGCGGCAATATCGGTCTTCTTTGCACCTTGATTCAAAAGAGGCTGAATATCTGTCTTTGCAAATACACCGCACCTTGAAGCGATAGTATATGTTTTTTCATGCTTTTCAGCAAGGTCGTTGAGCTGTTCAATGGGGACATTCAGAAGTGTTGCCATCTGGTCAATGAAAGCTCCTGTGCCGCCTGCACATGAGCCGTTCATTCTGACTTCCATGCCGCCTGAAAGGAATAATATTTTGGCATCTTCACCGCCAAGCTCTATGACAACATCTGTATGGGGGATAAAGGTATTGGCGGCAACTCTCGTTGCATAGACCTCCTGAATAAAGTCTATACCGCAGGCGTCAGCAATACCCATGCCTGCCGAGCCGGACATTGCAATAACGGCATTGTCTGCATTTTTGACCTGCTCCCTCACCCTTTGCAGAAGTTCGGATATTTTTTCGGTAATCTGCGAATAATGTCTTTCATAAGTTTTGTACAGGATATTGCTGTCCTCGTCAAGCACGACACATTTTACTGTTGTCGAGCCAATATCAAGACCTACCCTAACCATCAGAACACATCCTTTTCCATAAAGAAAACAAATTCTTCTCACTTAACCATACTATTATACATTAAAAAAATCAGTATTTTGTTCTTTAAAAGAATTAAGACAAAATGTAATTTTTGGCGATATATATAGAAATTATGACAAAAATTTTAGTTGACAAACAGAGAAATATAGTTTAAAATGTATATCGGAATCGATTTTGAGAGAGGTGTGCAGATTGGTAAAGGTCACATTGGGAGTAGAAGGTATGATGTGCGGAATGTGCGAGGCACACATGAATGATGCTGTAAGAAATAATTTTAAAGTGATAAAAGTCAGCTCGTCGCATAAAAAGAACTCGGTGGAGATCATTTCGGAAGATGATATTCCCGAAAACGAACTTTCAAAAGTGGTAGAACAAACAGGATATAAACTGATCTCTTATGACTCTGAACCGTATGAAAAGAAAAAAGGTTTTCTGTTTTTTTAATAAACAAACGTGATTTGTTTTTTTTCATGTTTTCCTCCTTTCATTCCGGCAGTCCGTTTTTACTTTTTCGGACTGTCGGTATATTTTTTTGTGAAAGTTTTGTAAATTTGAAAAAAACTCTTGACAAATATTTATTGATGATATATAATACAGTCAAACCGATGATGAAGAGTAAGTAGGCTTTGCACTTGTCTTTACAGAGAGCAGCGGGTGGTGTGATCGCAGCAGAAAAAACAGAGCTGAATGGGCTTCTGAGGGCGAGCGGAAATGTTTTCGGAACAGAGTATGCAAGACGGAGTTGCTTTCCGTGAAAGAAGCAGGCGTATGGCTGTACGCACAGAGTGGACGTTTCAATACGTCAAGCAGGGTGGCACCGCAGGAATCGTATCCTGTCCCGGCATTTTTGAGTATGCTTTGGGACGGGCTTTTTTGTTTGTCCGAAGCAAATATATTGAAAAAGGAGAGCTTGAAAATGAGCGAAAACAAAATCCCTTACAAAATTTATCTTGATGAATCGGAGATACCTCAGAAATGGTATAATCTTCGTGCCGACATGAAAAACAAGCCTGCACCGCTGCTCAATCCGGGTACACATGAGCCTCTCACAGCAGAGGAAATGAGCGGTATATTCTGTGAGGAACTCGTTGCACAGGAACTTGACGATACCACACCTTATATCGAAATTCCGCAGGAGATCAGAGATTTCTATAAAATGTATCGTCCTGCACCGCTTATAAGAGCGTATTGCTTGGAGAAAGCACTCGGTACTCCTGCAAAAATATACTATAAATTTGAGGGCAACAATACAAGCGGAAGTCATAAACTCAATTCTGCCATCGCACAGGCTTATTATGCAAAGAAGCAGGGACTCAAAGGTGTTACAACAGAAACCGGTGCAGGTCAGTGGGGTACGGCTCTTTCAATGGCTTGTGCATATCTCGGACTTGAATGTAAAGTTTATATGGTAAAGGTCAGCTATGAACAGAAACCTTTCCGCCGTGAAGTAATGCGTGTTTACGGTGCAGATGTAACACCTTCACCGTCAACGACTACGGAAGTCGGCAAAAAAATACTTGCTGAGCATCCCGGTACAACAGGCAGCCTTGGTTGTGCTATTTCGGAAGCTGTTGAAGTCGCTACTCATACAGAGGGTTACAGATATGTACTCGGTTCTGTTCTCAATCAGGTATTGCTGCACCAGTCCGTTATCGGTCTTGAGGCAAAGGCTGCACTTGACAAGTACGGCGTAAAGCCTGATATAATCATCGGCTGTGCAGGCGGCGGTTCAAACTTGGGCGGACTTATTTCTCCTTTCATGGGTGAGAAACTTCGTGGCGAAAAAGATTATGAATTCATTGCAGTAGAGCCGGCATCTTGTCCGAGCTTCACAAGAGGTACGTTTGCATATGACTTCTGCGATACAGGCATGATATGCCCGTTGGCAAAGATGTATACATTGGGTTCAAGCTTTATCCCGTCAGCAAACCATGCAGGCGGTTTGAGATTCCACGGTATGTCATCTACTCTCAGTCAGCTTTATCATGACGGTTATATGAAAGCCGTTTCTGTTGAGCAGACAGAGGTGTTTGCCGCAGCAGAGCAGTTTGCAAGAGTTGAGGGCATTCTCCCCGCACCCGAAAGTTCACACGCTATCAAAGTGGCAATAGATGAGGCTTTGAAGTGCAAGGAAACAGGTGAAGAAAAGACTATTCTCTTCGGACTGACAGGCACAGGATATTTTGACATGATGGCATATGAGAAGTTCAATGACGGCAAAATGACCGACTATATCCCCACAGATGAGGAGATTGCGGCAAGCGTTGCAAAACTTCCCAAAGTTGAATAAAATAACAGCGGCTTTGCTCTTTGTGAGCAAAGCCGTTTTTTGTACATGAAAAAACCCTGATGATCTGAGACCATCAGAGTTTTTTTAATGTCAGTTTTTCTTTACTTTCTCACGGTTCACATACCAGTAAGCAAGTCCGAACAACATCATACCCGAAAGGGCGAATATAAAATACATTCTTGCATCTTCAAAACCGGATTCAGGCAGAGTATAGGGGATAAACTTCTTTTTATTTATAAAATTGACTTCAGAAGTTGTATCTTTTTTCACAGAGCCTTTGTTGCTGTCAAAAGATGTATCGTATGCTGCATTTGCAGCTTCCACAACGGTATAGAGGGAACCGGCAGGGAGATTTGAAATGACGATAATTTCATTATCTTTGAGAGCCAGATCAGCAACTCCGCTTAAATCGAAGCCCAAAGTATTATTGCCATCTTTTTTGACACCGTTGACATAGTAAACTGCCTCGAAACTGCCTGAAATAGGTTTACCGGATGTATCTTTAAGTGTTATGCTGAAATAGAATTCTTCATCCGAGTCAATATCAGAGCCGTCTGAATCAACAACTGTCTTGGATACTTTAAGACTTCCTACAGCAGGCGGGGTATAGGTATTTGTAATCGTTTCAATAGCTGCTGTTTCGCCGATCATGCCTTTTACCGTACCGGAAGATGTCCAGTCGGGGTGGAATAAAGCATTAGTTTCGATTTCAAAGACAGTGTATTGTGTACCGCAGGGAATATTAGACAGAACATACGGCTGATTATAGGAAACGGTCGCCCGAGTCGTATAAACTCCGTTTTCATATGTAAAATAGGGAGAACCTGTAAGTTCACTTATACCGTAAAGATGAGGATCACCTAATGAATCGGGGAGTTTAAGTTCTATCTGAATATAAAAGAGCAAGTCTTTATCGGATTCTTTATAGTCACCTGCAAGTTTCTTATTTATCGTAAGAGAGCCGAGAAGACGGGAATTGACGACAGTTTCAACATTGGCACTATTTGGAGTGACCGTACCGTCTGTATTGACAGTTCCTGAAAGGACTGTTTCAGTACCTGCATGGGTATTGGATTTCTGAGAATAGAACTCGGGAACGGTTTCAACGACACTGTACTTTGTGCCGTAAGGAATACCGTATATATTCAATGTCTGATTGTGGCGGAGAGTGAACTGACCGCCGTTTTTGGTATTTGTCAAAGCAGTTGTGCTGACAACAGTTCCTGCCTGATTGGTGATGACAGCCTGAATGCCCGAATAATCTTCAACATCAATATCCGATATACCGAATACATCAGTCAGTTTAAGCGTGAACACGAAATCCGTCTTATCGTCCAGATCGACGGGATCAAGTCGCTTGCTGATGGAGATAGCACCGACTTTTGGGGTATTGGTGAAAGTTTCGGTTATCTGCACAGGATCTTTTGCAGGAACGGCAGAGGTGTTTGAATAGGAGTAGTTGGTATCTGTAACAGTACCGCCGTTTGTAATTGCATAGCCCTCTTTGTCAACAATGCTTACAGTCGTATCATAGTATTCACTTACAGTTCTGGATTTTGTCGAGGAGAAGTCCTCAACATTGCCGTCCCTTTCGACAGTTTTAAGGGAATCGTTTTGCTTGACATACATATAGCTGCCCTTTTTGAACTGTGAATTGAACTTACCGGAAGATTCCTTGTCGGAAGTACCGTACATAAGATTGAAAGAACCGCTGCCGTTGGTAGTGCCTGCCATGCCGTCAGGCAGATTTCCCTCAGTTTTAACTGCAAATTTATCTGTCCACACATAGTCTGTGTTTGCAACAGGATTTTTTTCAGTGGTGCTGGCAGGGATAAAATTATTTGTCGCATTGTAGTGGATAACTTGTTCATCAGCTACTTTTGAAGCTTTATTGATTGAATTATCCCAACCGTCAACTATGTAGGTATATCCGGGTTCAAAACTCATTTCTGTACGGTTATAGAAATAGTCATCACCTGGCCATTGGTCCGGATCGCAAGTCACGATTTTATCGATTCTGCCAAAGATAACCTTATTGGAATCACTTGGAAAACCGCTGAATTCATATACATGAGGACTTGTTTCCACACCTACATATAAATGTGGGTTATTGCTTCCGCTTTTCCATATCCACGCACCGACTCTGACACCCTCATCCCATCTTTTATTGCCGTCAAGGATTTTATTGGTATCAAGCAATATGTTGGGGAAAGTGACCGTATCATAGACCACAGGCTTCTTACCTGTAAGATTTGCAGTAAGGTTTTTATTTGCCTCATTCTGACGCTGATAGTAGTTATAAGTGGGGTTTGCGATACCGCTGTCACCTACATCTTTTTTGGCTGTGCCTTCATTAGAAACGGTGTAGTTGAATACATCATAATCGGCAGCCTGCTTTGTAAGGTCAATAAGACCGGGGTTAATATCCTTGAATTCGGTTATTTCACGAATTTTGAGGTTATTATTGTTGATAGCGGAGAAATTGAATCTTACAAGAAGGTCAGATTCATACATACCACGTTCCATATAGAACATTCTGAGGGTGTGCACTTTTTCTTCATTGTATTTACCGTTTGCAGTAAATGTATCGGGTGTCATAACATTTTTCAGATTTACTATTTTCTGACTGCTGAGATTTCCCGAAAGGTCATCTTTGCCTTTGCCGTCACCTAATGTAATAGCATCATTAGCATAAGCTTTTCCTTCGGCAAAGTCGATAATACCCGTAGTATCTTTATGGTCGCCGCCCAGGTCAAGAACAAGCTTATCGTCAATAAATACCCACACATCATCGTCACCCATGAATTCAAACGTAGCATTGACAGATTTACCTGTAGGCTTGCCGGTATTTCTGTCATAGGTATCGACTTTACCGTCGGCACGAATCTGAAAGTCCATTTCAAAATTCATACCAAAACCGAGGGCATTTTTTTCATATTCATTCTTGTTGTTAAAGGGGAGATAACTGATAGTACCATTACTGTCGGTTGTGGTAGGCTGAGACACAATTTCAGTTTTGGTTTCCTTATATGTTCCGGTTTTTTTGGCATCATCAGCCTGGAAGTAAAGGCTGTACTTTTTACCCTCTTTGGAGTTGAACTGGTAGTATTTTGCCTTTCCGGTACCACCGTCACCATAAACTTTATTGGCATCTACTTCGATTTCATAAAAAGGAAATGCGATATTATGCCAATATTTTACAAGGTTGGAGTGACTGTCTGCCCAGTCATCACTGAAATAGGGGAGAATTTTGCCGTTCTGAGTTATTGTACCATTAGTAAGCGTTTTATCGACAAGTCCCTGAACGGAAGCATCAAAATTGACTTTACCTTGGTTATCTTTTCTTAAAGACAGGTTAGCCTGCCAGTAAAAGTTATTATAATAATTAGTGTGGGTTCTGCCTTTATAAGTACCGTCTGCCTTGTTATAGTCTTGATAGTGATTTGCCTCGTCACCTATGTCGGGGTGTTTGGAATCATCATCAAGATAGAAACAGCCAAAATACAGTGGAACATCGTATGAACCGGTTCTGTTGTATATATCAGCCGCTTTGCCTTCTGTAATGGTATCTTTAAGGATACTGTAGCATTTTCCCTTAACCAAATTCCTTGAAAGGGTAGAACCATGCCACTCACCTGTATCATTCTCAGCCGAGATGATAATTCTGTCGGGATTGAATCCCAAATCACTGTACTTTACAGTATATGTATATACATGGGGTTCTCCCCTGTTTTGCATAGCAACTCCGGGCCAGCCGTTATTTTGATTGGACTGTGAGTTGTAGAGATATACCTTAAAGTTTCTGTTTATTTCTTTATCATCTTCATAACGTATTGTCAAGTTCTCAGAACTCGGTGAAACAAGCTGACCGGAAATAGCATCATTAAAATATGTATAGGCATCTGCATAGCCTGCTGCTTCCGAATATCTGCTGAAACCATTCACTTCATTGTCCGAAAGATAATCATACAGGCTGGATTTGGCTGTAAAAATATTTCCGGTATATTTGTAATCCAGATAACCGCCGCTATCTTTTGTAATATTTCTGCCGTTAATAGTTGTAGAACCGTATGTGCCGCTTGATACAACAGAACTTGTCGTGGTATCAAAAGTAACGTCATTACTTGCTGCATTTGCAACGAGAGGTGCAGATGAAATCATTGTGGTAAAAGGAATTGCTGCTGCAGCGAGTACGGCAAGAATTTTTTTGCCGAATTGCTTATTCATTTTCATCCGCTCCTTTCTTTTTATTAGTTAGTGCAAGCACGACTGCAAGTGAAGCAAAGCATACTCCGACAAGTGCAATAATCATTCTTGCAGAGCCATCGCCCGTGAATACAGGCGGAACCGAGCTTTCAGGCTGAGAGCTTTCGGGTTTTGAGGGTTGAGAGCTTTCGGGTTTTGAGGGCTGAGAACTTTCAGGTTTTGAGGGCTGAGAACTTTCAGGTCTTGAATCATCGGAGGTCTGTTTTGAGACTTCGTCGTGACTTCCTGAAGAGACCTTTGTTTTAGGCTCGGAAAGTACATCATACTGCCACTCGTTCACGCTGTTCACGCTCACAGCAAGCGGTACAGAGATCATATAAGGCTCAAAAAACTTATATTTTTTTGCAGAGCCGCTTGATGAAAGTTCTCTTACAAGGTACATACCCTGTTCAAGATCACCGAATTTCAAGACACCGCTGTCATCTGTCACACCTTTTGCAAGAGAGGAGAGAGTTTCGGCAGTTTTTGAAAATTTCTTTGCCAGTTCAACAGACTCGCTGAAAGAGATGCCGTCAAAAGTGATGTCCCTGTTGCCGTCTTTTTTGGCAAGGGAAGCATAGCTTTCACAAACAGTGTAATCGGCAGAGCCGTTGTTTGTATTGAGGTCGGCAATTTTGTAAATACCTATTTCCGCACCGTCTATGGGTGTGGGGACACCGAGCTTTTCAACATAGAAATACACTGTCAGACTTTTAGTTTGTGTTTGGTCTATGTCGGGGACAAGGTCGCTTTCAAGAGCAAAAGTACCTACAGGTTCGGTCATAACCAAAAGCACTGCCGTAAACAACGACACCAATAATGACATAAATTTTAATTTCATGCCGAACCGCCTTTCTTTGATTTGGATTTTGAGATTATTTTTCTTATTGCCGCAGAGATAACGATAATGATAATGAACAGCATGAAGCCTGCAAACACCCATACAGCAGGATCAATAACGACCTTGTGTTCTTCGGTCGTGACAAGTCCTTCTTTGTCAACGTGTTTTTCATTAAACTCGACACGTTTTCCCATGATCAGAAGCCTGTGGGTATTCACCCCGTAAGGTTCACACGTTACAAGCGTGGCAAGATCCTTTCCGTTCTCTATCATGAGGGCATCAACGTCCGTAGGCTCGATGACTTTGATGTCATACACTTGATAAGCAAGCGTTCTGTTTAGAATGTGTATATAGAACTTATCGCCCTTTTTCATTTTATCGAGGTCGGAAAAGAATTTTTGATTTGGCACACCTCTGTGACCTGTCAGGACAGTATGAGTTGTTTCACCGCCTGTCGGAAGGGAACTGCCGTGAATATGTCCGATGCCGATACCGAGAGAAACATCTGTAGAGTAGTGGTAGATGGGTTCTGTCAGACCTATTTTGGGGATCTCAACATAACCCATGACACCGTTTCCCATTAAATTAAGGAGTGTTTCATAGTAGGCATCGGGATCATATTCCGCATCTGTCACGATATTTCTGTTTTGGGTAACGAGGTATTTGTTATAGTCGCTTGCTTTTTTCCAGAGTTCATCATATTCCTTTGTGTCTATCTGGACTGCTTTTTCATTGTATTCCGTTATCAGCTGCATATCACGATACCTGTTCCACCTGTCGCTGATGACAGGATAGAGCAGAAGTATCGTGCAGGCAATAAAACCAATAATGGAAAAAACAGAGATCAATTTGCGTATACTGTCTTTCACTCTTTATTATTCAGCCTTTTTCTTTTTCTTGTTAGCGATATAGAGAGTAAGGAAACCTGCCATACCTATAGCACCGCCTATTGTGATAGCGATAGTACCTTCACCGCCTGTAGCCGGAAGTGCAGCAAGTTTTGTATTGACTATTTCAACAGGAGTTATATTGTCATAGGCACTGATAGAGTTTGTAACATTACCGGTAACTTTATCAACAGATTCTTTGGTGATAGTGTTGAAATATGTAGCTGTGCCTACGGGAGTATCGCCGTAAGTATTTCCGCCGTCTGTGCTGAGATAAGTATCAATGCTGTACTGTGTCATGATACCGTCTTCATTGAGTTTTGCATCAATAACGATCTTATATCCCTGCGAACCTGAGCCCGTGTTAAGGAGTGCCTTGTTGGCACCGAGGCCGGTGGAAGAGTCGGGAAGCTTGTAGAAACCAACCACTCCGTCCTTTACACCGAGTGAGCGGATGTTGTCCTCACGGGAGTCGGCAGCGAGATACTGGCCGCTGAGGCCAATGGTGCCTGTGTATTCGGGAATCTCATCGTTGATGGT
>CADCCP010000030.1:0-15977 GCA_902800005.1 uncultured Ruminococcus sp.
CTCATCGGTCTTTTCCTCACGATATACTTCATTGGCACCGCTTATTACGAAATCCTGATATGCATACGGCTCACCATTCACTTTTATTCTGAAAGCAAAATCCATATCACCGTCATATTCATATCCTATCGGTGCAGACACACGTTTTTTGACCGTCAGCGTATTCGGATCGGAACGGGGAGTATATTCATTGATAAATTCACGCCTTACACCCGTACCGTCATATACTCCACTATAGTTTGTATCGGCGGGCGGCTGTATCTGTACGAATCTGTCAGAATTGCTCTCGCTGATCTCATAGTTACGCCCTGCCATGATACGGGGAAATCTCGCTATCTGACCGTCTTTCAGATAAAATTTTCCGCCGTTTTCTATGGAGCGGTATTCATGATATGCGAAATCTACGGTTTCGCCGTCCTCTAAAAAAGGTGAGTGAAGGATACCGCTCAAATCGTAAACTTTACCCTCTATATTGATTATCTGATAACGCAGTTCATCATCTGATACCTCAACCGAACCGCCTGAAAGAGTTATCGTAAATTCAAAGTCAATATTCGGTGTAAACTCATCCTGATTTGTGACGGTCTTCATAACTTCAAGACCATTCTGTTTTTTTGTATTCTCAAAAGTTGCTCTCGGTATTCCAACTTCGGAAACATACTTGTTTACAAAAGGCAGAACTATCCCGTTTCCGTCATATACCCCGTTATAGTCTGTTTGCACAGGCTTTGTCTGGTGGAAATGTGCAGACGGTACTTCATATATCTTATAGTGCCGTCCCGTCTGTATATGAGGAAATCTTGCGGTCTGACCGTCCTTTATGCTGAAAACATTCTCGGAACTCAACGAAAAATATCTTTCTCCGTTTTTTTCAATAATATTCCCGTCGATGTCGGCTATCTCATAAAGAAGTTCATTTTCCGCCAAGTTTTCCTCTGTAAGCCTTATTACAAAATTGAATCCATCATCAGGGGTACTTTCGGTTTTATTGGAAACGCTCTTTGAAACAGCAAGAACATTTTCTTTTTTATACCTGTTTGTAAAAGGCAGTATTGTTTCCGTGCCGTTAAAAGTACCGCTGTAACTGTTTCCCGTTGTGGGCTGTACCTGCACGAAATCCACACACGGTATCTCATGTATTACATAAGAGTGTCCGTCTTGTATAAAGGGAAATCTCGCCGTCTGACCTGCTTTAAGATAAAATACACCGTCATCTCCGACTTGTCTGTAATCGGGATATTCTCCGCCCTCATAAACATAGTCTTCATCATGGTATACATTTCCGTTTTCGTCCGTTATCTGATAACGCATTTCATCAGAAGATATACTCTCACCCGAAAGGCTTATTGTAAATTTGAACAGCCTGTCGGGGAAATTTTCCCCGACAACTGTCTTTACAACTTTGATACTGTTATCCTGAGGTGTATATCTGTTTGTAAAAGTAAGTACCTTTTCGGTACCGTCATGCTCTCCCGTGTACTCATTCGACATCACCTGCTCAAAATTTGCCGACGGTATCTCATGTATAAAATACGGTCTGCCGTTGTGTATATTGGAAAATCTGGCAGTCTGTCCCGCTTTGAGAGTGAATATTCCGCCGTTCTGCACATGGAAGTCACCTGTGCCGTCTATCTGATAGCCAAGCTCCTCATAAGATATGAAATCATCGGGAGAAGTAAGCCTTATGACAAACTGGAAATCCCTGTCGGGCATTCCCGACACCGCATTTTCAACTGTCTTGACCACTTCTATATATCCCGTTATCTCAGGTTCATCGGGGACTTCTCCGCCTTCTTCGCCCTCTGCATATCCCATAGGGGCAAGCAGGAAAAGCACCAGCCCCAGTATGAGTACAAGAGATATTATTTTTTTCATAGTGCTTTTCCCCCTTTCACTATGCAAGTTCCAAGTAATCGATCGTTACATTCGGCAGATCTGGTATTGCTCCAAGTATATTCTGGTCGTTGACGTGAGAACGGTCAATATGGAAACATACGTTCTCAGTTGTACTTATACCGTTGAATACACCAGGCGAAATGCTCTTGACACCCTTGCCTATAAAGATATTCCGGAGTGCACCCTGATTATTCACTATCGGACCTGTTATTTCAAGGGAATTTTCAAATCCCTCTACGCCTGTTATGCCGATTATGACACCTCTGAAATTGCCTCTGAATACTTGAGAAAGCGGTTCGCTGCTGTCTGTTACACGAATATCAAGCATATTTACAGTTACGTTTTCAAATGTATCTTCAAAAGTTCCAAGTGTCAGTGTATTTGGTATCTCAACATAATACAATGATGTGCAGCCGGCAAATGCCCAGTCATTGATAAGTGTCATAGTATCGGGTATGACAAGCCTGCTTCCTGCTACACCGACCGTGCCGACAAGAGATGTATTTCCTTGGAAAGCCCTCTTTCCGATAATTGATACATTGGGCGGTATCTCTATACGCCTGAATCCGCAGTCTTGGAATACTCCTTGTGTCTTATCGACCATGCCGAATATTTCCGTATATTCGGGGTTAGCCGGCAGGTGCAGATCACCTGTAAAGCCTGATCTCGCAAATGCGATAGTTCCGATATAGTTCACAGTATCGGGTATATAAAGATTACCTGTAAAGCTGTTGCCATAGAAAGCGGTACTTTCTATTTTTGTAAGGTTCTGACTAAGTTCAAGGTTGCTGTCAAAGCCGATATTCTGGAAGGCTTTGTCTTTGATGACAGTGATATTGTCAGGTACAACAAGAACACCTCTGAAATCACAGTCTGTAAATGTACTGCTTTCAATGATCTTATAGCCCTGATTTTCGGTGATGTGCAGTTCTCCCGTAAAGCCTGCCTTATAGAAGGAATTATTTCCTATCTCTCTGACATGGTTCGGTAAGTACAGTCCGCCTGTAAAGAAGTTCTGACGGAAGCTCTGTATGCCTATCTTGATAAGCCTTTCGGGAAGTTTGAGCTTTCCTTGGAAGCCCTTGAATCTGAATGCATTATCGCCTATGGCTTTTATTGCAAAATATCTTCCGTTCTTATCAACAACGACATCAGGTATTATAAGATCCATTTCAGGACGGCTGTTATCTTCAATCTTTGAGCCTGTCCATGCAAGATGTTCGCCGTCTAAGGTATAATAATCATCTGTCATGTAGTTAATAAACAATGTTTTTCCGATACCCGGTATATTGTACTGTACACCCGTAGCGTGTCCCGAATCAGTCTTTGAAGTGACTGTTGCAAGTTTTGCAACGGGGAGAGTTATAGTATCCTGCATACCGTTATATGAAACGGTTATTCTTGCGGAAGTGGAATCGGATTTTGACGGTATTCTGTAAGTGCCGTCATTTTTTGGTCTGAGAGTACGGTCTATGCCATTACTGTCGGTATATACAAAAGAGGTTATCTGAAAATCATCAACAACAGTCTGCTTTCCTGACGAATCGACAGCTACAACATTTATATCGGTTTTATAGAACGGTTCGCTTTCCTCACCGTCCTTGCCGCTGTCCTCACACTCACACACATACACCTTATCAGCCGCTATGAATATATAATCAGGCATAGGCTCGACAGATGTCTTGAGAACGGCAAGGTTATTTCTCGGAACACCGCCCGTTCCCGAAACTTCAAGTCCGGAAAGGTCATATATGCCGTTGGCAAGTGCTGAAGAAGCTGTTTTTTCGCTGACTGTCCAAGCCGTTCCCGCCTGAACGTAAAATCTGGCAAACTGTGAATGTTTAAGTGTAAAAGTACCGTCATTTGCCGTATAAAGCTGAGTTCCCGTAAGGACATATCCGTTGCTGCCGTCAGGCTCATATACCCTGTACGGGATATTTTTTCCTGTTACAGACGAATTTATCTGACTGTCCGTTATAGTTCCGGGGTCAACGGGAATATCAGTAAGCTGTCTGAGTTCAAATGTGAAGTCATTTTCATCATTCATATTGCCCGTAACAAATTTCTCGACCTCTATCTGAGCTTCACGTTTGGAGTTCACTATTGTAGAAACATTCTGTAAAGTTTCCGTACCTACGAACTGTCCCCATTCATTTTCGGTATCCTCGTCAAGCAGCTCGATAATGCGGTAACTGCCCGTTACGGCATGGTCAACGTATGCTTTCACATCGTGTTCGGGGAAGATTATCTTCGGCATCATATATTTTCTTGCACTGCCGGTACCGTCACTGTGCTTTCTCAAAGTTATTTTTCCGTCTGCGGAAGTCCTCTGTATGCTGCTCATTTCAACGTGCTGTTCATGTATCGATGTAACATTGTAGTCAAGGTCACACCGCCTTGAATCATAGCAGCACACAAAATACGGTATATCCCCTGCAGGCAGCCATTTAACACCATTATATACCTGTACTTCCATTTTGAGTTCAGAGCCTTCCGCAACTGCATCCGATCCGCCGAGCATTCTCTTGCATACAACCGATTTCGGCTCTACGCTCCTGACGATATTCTTTATGACCGTTACAGGCTTAGTTTCTCTGTCACCGTACATGGCTTCTTCATATTCGGGATCGATAACAACATAGGTATCCTTCTTTATGAAGTCGGAATCATATATCTTGTATTTATCGCTTTCGCTTTCGGTTATACGATATGCACCCGTCCAGCCCTGTGCCTGCACATGAGAACTGTTTATTACCACCTGTTTCCACGGCTCTATATGAATTGGACTTCCCTGCTCCCAATGAACCTCAGATTCTATATCACCCGTCAGCAAGTCAACGACATCTACTTTTTTATTCTCAACTGTCGGGAATGTTCTCCATATTCCCTGCGGAAATTCATCTGTTTTACAAAAAAGTTCAAGTTTCAGGTCAATGGCTTCTTTTTTTCTGTCGCCCTGCTTTATCATTCTTTCAATGTATTCCTGTCCGACGGTATCGCCGTCAACGGATATATATTCCTTTCCGACAATGAAAATACCCTTTTTGCCGTTGGTGAACTCTGCAACACAAGCTGTTTTTCCTGCCGTACCCGTGAAAGGTGTCTGAGGCTGACCTGTTTCATATTCACCCTCCGAAACGGGATATATCTGTATGAATTCATCGTCTTTATATTCATATATTCTGTATTTAAGTCCCTCTTTCACGGCATCATGGAATGTCACCGTTTCGCCACGCTTGATAAAGAAATTGCCATCGTCATCTGTATATTCTGTTGAGGTTTCAGAGCCCTTCTCTCTTGTGAACTCATGTTTGCCACTGACATACTCCTCACTGCCGTAATCTTTCTGGATCTCAAAATACATCTTGAACTCTTTACTATCGAGTTCTGTCACATTCGTATCATTCGGATCATAGGCAACTCTCTTTTTTATAACTATATTTCTGAGGATATAGTCATTGAAGTATTCCGCAGATGTGCTTTGTTCAAATTTCGGCATACCTACCGTAAGAACACCGTCCAAGTCACCGCTGAGACTTCTATAATTCTCATATTCCTCACCGTCAAGATACTCCTTTATATCATAAGTTCTCTCGGCTATAAGGTCTTTTATTATTACCGTTTCATTTGCTTTCATGGTGATATAGGGATCTTCTTCACTGGTGATACGCCAGTTTTCTTCATCAGATTTTTTCCACTTCAGCCCCATGATAGGCTGTGTGCCTTCCGCATATGACATCGTGAATTTGAATTCAAGCTCACTGTCATGTATCTCCATATGTGAAACTCTCTTTGTAAGCATGAGTTTCTTTAAAAGATATACATTCTTCATCTCACACTCACTTCCGTTTATATCAAGAACACCTTTCACATACTTTTCATCATATGGAATCCAATACTCACGAGTCTCATAATCGAAAAATTCCTCTATGTGATAGTTCACGCCTGCTTCTCCGGGAAGAAGAGCGGCTGTCTGTCCTGATTTTAGGGTAAAATTTCCGTTGCTGTCGGTATATCTCTTTTCGATAAGCGTAGGAGAGATACCTTGACCATCGGTACGTTTATCGGCAACTATCCAATATTCCTTGTTACCGACAGGCTGACCGTTGGCTGTCAACCGAAACTTGAAAGTCATATTTGCAGCTTCGGGCGGTATATCTTCGGGTACTGATACGGTATGCTTTGTAAAATACAGAACAGGACGGTATTTATTCTCAAAATCATGCCTTACAGTGTATATTTCCGCCCCCTCAACTTCTGCATGGTTATAGGTACATTCCCAGAAAGGATTATCAAGTTCATCTATTAAAACTTCGGAGTCCTTATCTATATTCATGAATTTAGCCATCTGACCGTCACGGAGCTTTAAATTGCCATACTCGTCCGTTGCAAGAAGCATAGGTGACGGCTCATAAGTCCCTGTATTTTCATTATAGTTGTACAGTTTGTATTCCTGATGGGCAAAGTCGATATAATTCGGTATCGCAACAAACTGAGTACCGTTCCATACTGTACTGCAATCACCCCTGCGGTGCATACGCACATGAAATGTAAACTGTGCATTTGATGCACTTACGGGAGCAGTTATATTCTTGGCAATTTCAATGCTGGACGGATTCATCTGTGAAACTACTGTCGGAATGCTTGTGATCGTAGCTGAAGTGAGTGCTTCACCGTTTATGATCTGCCTTGCAAAATACTTAGCATCATTATAGGAAAATTCGGCTTTCGCCTCTGAATCATGGCAGTAGGGATAATTTTCTCTATCGCTGTACATATCATCGGGCGGAGATGTCATATGTATACGCAAACTTATCGTATCATTAGGATTCAACCTGAAATTTCCCAGATCGACAGCGATACCGTAAACCTGAATATCATCGTTATTTTGCATTTGCTCGACATCTTCCCGTCTGTACCAGCCGTTTTCCTGTGTCAGCAGGTTTGAGGGATTATTAATATCAACTCCCGTATTGTCTGATTGTACAAGCACGTTTTCTCTCAAATCACGGGGGAGCTGATGACCATGCTCATCAAAACCTCTGATATAGTAGTAGTAGACAGGCTCGACATTATCATTATGTTCCTGATTGTATGCTGCTATTTTGGAGCGGAGATCATTGTCGATGATATAGTCAAATGTGCCATGCCAGTAGTTTGTATTTTCGTCAAATACGAACTGGTCTGTTATAAGTTCCTGCAATGAATCTCTGTCCCTTGCAGTCTCGAAGTAGTCATAAATAACTATCCCTGTAAGCGGTGTCTGCACGGTCTTTATCCTGATACGATAGATATATCCCTGACCTAACGGAACTGTTGCCGCCCTTGAAAACTCTCCGAATTTGTCATAGTCTGCACGGACTTCCTTTACTATCTCACTTTCAGAAGCCTGTGCAACCATCGAATTTACCGCACCCTTCATGTATATTACTGTCGGAATGTTCGTTACGTTATCGTGATTTATATCACTTCCGAAACCGCTGTAATCACTCGGAGCAGCACCGTTGTCGGTAAAAACTTTGTTAGCCTCGCCCAACAAAGGAATATTTTTCATTTGTTCAAAATTGTCCTGCGTGACATCATTGGGCAGAAAACACGCTATATTTGTGGTACTGCCTGCAATTTTCTCATCCACCCATGAATAATATGCACCGAAACTCACACCCCATGCTTCACACCACATACTGCGGCGATTATGAGGATCGCTTATAAGCTCCTGCCACTTGAAATCAGACGGCAGTTCAAGCCTGAATGCAACAAGTGTACGTCCTGTATTGTTATAATTGAAAACAATATCCTGCGGATCAACTCTGACTGTCACCTGATTGGAGTTGAAATTACTGTAAAACGTGTTTTCCATGTCCAGATCCATAAGTCTGCCTGCATGGACTTCCTGAGAGGGATCGAACTGTATGCCGTAAGGCAAAAGATCGTAAAATACAACTTTATTTCTGCCGGGACTCAAAAAACCGCTGTTTTGAGAAAGCGTATCTATATCCCTTTGATCGTACACATAATAGCCGTCCGCTTCCATAAGATTGTATCTTATACGCACACAGCCTGCTTCGGAGTCATTTCTGACAAGCGTACCTGTTTTCATAGCTTCCGCATGGGGCGTGAGCTGATATAATCTTGCTTCACCCGTTTTCAATACCGGGTCGTACTGAGTTATATTGTTACCGCTCTTTTCAGCATAGAACATATCCGCAACATTCACAAGCGTGACATTTTCAACATTTCCGCCGCTGTTTTGCAAATGGCTTACATAGTTCCCGAAAACCGGCGAATCCTTTTTTATGCACACATTCAACTCTATCTCACATTCAGTCCTGTAATTGACCGTTTCACGTTCTGCACGAATATGATAAGGCTGTCTTGCTATCAAATCTGCAGGAAATTCATATACACCGCTCGTGCCAGAAACTTCACTGACAAGTTCATAATCGTTTGCACCGTAAAACTGTGCATATATTTTCATATTACAGTTATCATGCGGAACGTCCGTTTCGTCCTCATACGGATCGTAGCCTGTATCGCTGAAACTCACCTTCACAGATGAAAAATAATAGTCACTTTCCGAAAGTTCGATTCTGTCGTTAATAGCGGCATTGTAATACGAGTACATCAACTTATCTTCCGTTATCATGACATAAGACCTGCCGTCGATAAGTTCACCGAGCCGTCCGCCGTTATCGCTGTTTACTATATGGGTATAGCCGTAGTCATTCACAGCACTTTTGACCGTAAACGGAAATACCGCCGCAACCGAATTTTCATTTCCTACCGACAGCTTGTAAACGTCCAGCCAACTGTAATAATCACCTGCATCGGTCTTGGAAAGATAGTGACCTCCCTGCTCATACTTCCACTGATATTCCCTATAAATACGTTCGGAATGACCGCTGGCTGTTTGGTCGGGATCGACCTGATCCACAGGATCAAGAGTGACATTTACATCATTTGTTATCTGCTTATATGTGCCGTCATTATTTTTTATCTTGTTGAACGGATAACGCACCACTACCGTTAATTTATCGTTGTAATTCTTTTTTTTGCAGTCGTGTACAAGTTCATAATTGCCGTTTCCGAGAGAAGTCACGTTCTTGCTGAAACCGACTATTTGACCGCCGTTGCTGACTACATCCGAAAAGCTGATATTATACGGCTGATTTGCCTCTGCACTTACGCTGATGTCCCATGCAAGATAGGCATATCTTTCAAAATCTGGAGTTTCATTCAATATCTTGTAAGTCGCATAACGGTTTATTTGCTTTGCGGTGTAGAGTTCGGGACCGTAGTTTTTACCCTGTATAGTTTTATTCGACTTGCTGACATTGGTAAGATCTGCATGGCTGTCAATGACACCCGTAAGTACAGGCATATCCTTTCTTTCGTCGTCTACCTCAGCATATCCGGGCAGCGACCATGTCGAACCGTCAACAAGCTCCATCATATCAAGATTTTTGTACAGCACCTGAAATGCCGCATTTGTACCTGTCTGGACGGTGTCGTAATTGAAAAATACATAATTTCCGTCCTCGTCTATGTAATAGTTGAAACAAAGCGTTTTGCTGATAACGGGATGCTCAGGTGTTCCCATCGGTACAGCTATATCATTTGCATAAACGGGATAACAGCCGTTTGATGCAGGCGTTCCATCGCCGTCACGTTTTATCATCAATGCGGCAGGTATCACGATCTTTATTCCGAAAGGTCTTATATATCTGTCTATCTGCATCTCTATCTGATATTTCAGAGAAAAGTTATCAGTTTCACAGACATGGTACATATCCGTTTCATTGATATAGTATGCTGTGATCGTCCATTCCGATTCCGAGCCTGCCGATCCCCTGAGTCCCATGCTTTTCTTTTCGCTCAGAGGCTCACGCCTTTTCGATGATGCAACAGCGATCTCACCCGATATTTCCGTCAGCTTGTCCATACCGCTCTCAAACACTTCCTGTTTTGGCAGGACTTCACTGATTTGTTCTTTTTCATCATTATCCATGTATCCGTATGCACTTATGCTGAGTGTGCCGAATATCATGGAGATCACAAGCAGCATAGCTGTTATATTCAGCTTACTCACCTTCACGCCCGAAAATGTCATTTTTCTCTCTCCCTTCTCCAAAATGCAAGAAAGCACAACTCATTGTTGTGCTTTTTTTCGGAAATGCTTCCTTACTGCTATCACTGCTATAAGGCACACAACAATTCCCAAAACCACTGCCGAAAATACAATGAATACAGATAATTCCGCCAATCTATTCTCCTCTTTAACAACGGGAATATCAGAATGATATTCCGTCCTGTGACCTCTCACCAGAAGTCTGTGTGTATTTATACCAAAAGGTGTGCAAGTCACCAACGTACACAGATCCCTGTCTTTTTCTATTGCAAGCGTTTCCGTCTGCTCAGGGAGGACTGTTATTATGCTCTCTATTTCATAGACAATTCTTCTTCCAAGCACTCTTATTATAAAGATGTCGCCTGTTTCCAGCTTGTCAAGATCGGTAAAAAGCCTTGATGACAACTCTCCCCTGTGTGCAGACAGCACACTATGCGTGCCTTCTCCGCCTATCGGCAGGGAACTTCCTGCCAGATGTCCGACAGAATTTTTCATCACTTTTTCATCTGTGGAGTGGAACATGGGAAGAATACAATTTATTTTCGGTATCTCAACATATCCCATCATGCCTTTTCCGTCCACATCAAGCTGACTGTAATAATCTTCACCCTGCTGTCCCGTTTCGGACAATCTTTGATTATACTCTTCCGCACTCTCCAACAGTCCTCTGACACGTTCCTCTGCCATTCTGTCAGCTATGCCGTCATAGTCTGCAACGGCTTCGGAACGTGCAAGGCTGTTGATATATTCCGCAAGATACGGATAAACCACCATGCCTGCACCCGCTATGAATATTATCACAGACATAACGGTGAACAACCTACTCTTTTTCATATTCAACTCTCTTACTCTTTTTTATGAACAGCATAAAAGACAACGCCGCTATCATCAGACCTCCGCCTGATATTAACAAGATACCTTTACCGCCCGTTGCAGGCAGTAAAAAACCTGCATGATTTGTGACTGCCACTCCCCCATCAATATACTGATCTCCATAGAGAGTGCTTTCAAATGAGGCGATCATATTTTTACTGAGATGTACCGTTATCCTGCCGTCAAGTCTGTTGTAATACTGCGGAGCGGTCACTTCTTCAATATAGAGAGTTCTCTTTCCGAATCCCTTTATAACAGCCTTTCCGACAGTTATTTTTTCACCCTGCTCTCCTGCAAGGGCAGGTCTGTAAACATTCTCGCCTATCTTCTTTACGGGAATGACATTCCCCCCCGTCAAAGCATCATACAACAAAAATTCTGCACCCTGTATGACCGTCTTTGTTTCGTTGACCTTTACAATATCCATATTGAAATTTTCAACACTTGCCGAAACCTCCTCCGAAGAGTATGCCCCATACTGCAAATACGTTGTATTCACGCTTTCCCCGAATGCATCGTCATTCAGTGTTGCAGAATAAAATATCTTTACTACATCACTGCTTTCAAGAGTTCTTATATAATGTTCACTCAATGTTATCTTAAAGTCAACATCATCGACACTATATCCAACAGTGTAATTTGAAACATCAACATTTTCTTCGTCTTTTTCCATGCGGATACTGCCCGAAACAAGCGACAATCTGTCACTCATTTTATCATAGATAATCACATCACCTTCGGACAAATGCAAGTCTCTGAGTTCTGTTTTAAAAGAAACCGTGTCACCGACAGAAGCAGAAGTTTTTTTGACATACTCATTGGCTTCTGTGTCAAGGACATTCTTGTCTATATCGGGAAAAATATTTTTTTCCTGTATTTCCGCAACAGGTGTTGTCGTGTTCAGCGAACACAGTGAACCCAATGTTGTCGTTACAAAATAGTATCCCTGCTCACCGACATCAATGCTGACTTCGCCACTATTATCGGCGATCTGATATTTATATACAGCATATTCGGGGATATTCTCATATAACATATTCGCAAATCCCTCTGCATCGAAAATGCTTTTCATTCTGACAAAATATTCCTCTCCATCTTCCGACAGGGAAAATTCAAGACTGCTGATCTCCTTCACAACATCATACCATACCGAATCCCCACTTATCGTATATGTATATTTTCCGTCTGTATCAATGCCGTAATCGAATATCTTGTAAGCCTTGTATGTCTGGTTTTCGACAGCACCATTTACGACTATCTTATATAAAACAGTTTTTTCTTGACCGTCTGCGGCGTGTACAGGGAAAGATATGAACAACAGCATTATACCCAACAAGATAAAAAATGCTTTTTTCATCTCCACCACCCCTCATACACACCAAAATCATTTGCCAAAAATTATAAATATCTTTTCAGCTATGATAACACAAAAACATTAAAAAGTCAATGCTTTTTGTATTATACTCGAATATAGAAACATTGAGCAAACTTGTAGCGGTGTCGGATTTTATAACAGCCTGATAGTTCAACATCAGATATAAAGGAAATTCTATCTGCTCAATGTTTTAGGTCATGGGTATAAATGAGCAATTTAACTAAAACAGTATTACTGTCATTCTCAAAATATACAAATTTATGCCAATATAGGCATTTTTATACAAGTTAAGCATAAATGTTGATTTACCATAAAAATTTATCAAACTGCTTGATAATAAATGTAAAATGATATATAATGATATAGAAAGTATTCTTGCAGACTGTATAAGATATTGACCATGTGTCATTAAGACAATTGTTTTTTGTACGGCGTTATAATAGTATATATATGAAGACAATTTTTTTGGAGGTGCTTTGTAATGAAGGACAATCAGCCGACTATGGTTTTTTCTCTCTCCGACAGCCATGAGGAAAGCGTAAAAACTATCATCAAAACGGTATATAACGCCCTTGAAGAAAAGGGCTACAATCCTGTAAATCAGATCGTGGGATATATCCTCTCGGAAGATCCCACCTATATAACTACACACAACAATGCAAGAGCTCTCATCCGCAAGATCGACAGAGATGACTTGTTGGATATACTTCTCAGAAACTATATAAATTCGTAAAAAGGAGAGATGATCATGGCAGAAGAATTTTTGCAGTATAAAAACAAGCCTCTCGTAAGATGCGGAGATGTGCTTTATTACGGAAACATGAATGAAAAATGCGTGGCAAAACTCACTATCAAGTCCAAGTCCAAAGTCGGTGACATGGACTTTGCCGACAGGGTGTTCATACAGATACTCAATACAGACTTTTCCGATCCCAAAAAACTTGTTATACAGAAGGGTGAACAGACAGGCTTGTTTTCGGCGATAGACACCGCTTATGTATGGCTCAAAAAGGCTCTGAAAACAACTTGATACAGGCAATGATGAATTATTTTTCAGCCACTTGCAAAAAATAATTTTATGTATTATAATATTCCTATCTTAAATCAAAAGGAGTTTTTTTAAATGGCACAGATAACAAAAGATACTATAATCGGAGATATTCTCGACATTGATGAGACAACTGCACCTATTTTCCTCTCAATAGGTATGCATTGTCTGGGCTGCCCTGCTTCAAGGGGCGAAACCGTTGAACAGGCTTGTGCAGTTCACGGAGTGGACGTTGATGCACTTGTCAATGCAGTCAACGAGCATATCAAAGACAAATAATACGGGAGTGTGCGATCATGTTCAGACTTGACGAAAGGCTGGCACTTTGTGCGGGGTTCGTCCGTGAGGGTGTACGGCTTGCAGATGTCGGAACAGATCACGCTTATCTTCCTGTATGGCTGGCGTGCAGCGGCAAAATAAGATCTGCCGTTGCGTGTGATGTCAGAGTAGGTCCTCTTGAAAATGCCAAAGCCAACATACAAAAATACCATGTCGGCAATATCGTTTCAACAGTTCTCTCTGACGGACTTGACAGCATTTCCCCCGACCTTGCGGATGACATCGTTCTCGCAGGCATGGGCGGTGAACTCATTACCAAGATCATTATGAGGACGCAATGGCTTTATAACGGAGATAAAAGGCTCATTTTACAGCCTATGTCCCGTTCAGAGTCGCTGCGTCTGTTTTTGTGCGAAAACGGATTTCACATACAACAGGAAAAAGCGTGTATTTCCGCCAACAAAAGCTATTCTGTCATGCTTTGCTGTTATGACGGGATCAAAAGGACCTGCACCGATATTTTTAAATATATCGGTCTGCTTGAAAATGACGATTCATTTGAATCGAAAAGATACATATATTTCATAAATGAAAAGTTAAAGAAAAAATTGAACGGTTTTGAAAGAGGTTCGGCTGAATATGCACAACTGCATGAGATCGTCTCAAAACTTGACACTCTTTCGAAAGGAGTCTCTCTATGGTAAGTGCAAAAGAATTATATGACTTTATCGACAGCTTTGCACCGTTTGACACTCAGATGAGTTTTGACAATGCAGGGCTTCTCACAGGCAACAAAAATACCGTTTCCGATACGGTCATCATATCCCTTGATGTTACAGGCGACGTTATAAAAGAGGCTGTTGAAAAAAATGCCCGCATCATCATATCACATCACCCCGTCATATTCACTCCCTTAAGATCTCTTTCAAGTGACAGCGTGCCTTTTTTGTGTGCAAGGAATAACATTACCGTGATTTCCGCACATACAAATTTTGATATTGCAAAAGGCGGTGTCAATGAAACTCTTGCAGAATATGCCGGAGTCATCACGGACGAGTATTTTACACAGGACTGCATGATACTCGGACATCTCCCAAAACCTGCACAATGCAGAGAATTGGCAAGTTCACTTTCTGCCGGTATCAGCGGTCTGAGATACACCGATACCGGCATGATACAAAAAATCGCCGTATCGTGCGGTGCAGGCGGAAATAACATATTTCTCGCAAAAAGGGCAGGTGCAGACGGCTTCATAACAGGTGAGATAAAACACCATGAAATAATATTTGCAAATGAAAACAATATAGCCGTATTCGACTTGGGACACTTCAATTCCGAAAATATGATAATACCCACACTTGCTAAAAAACTTTCACAAAAATTTCCTGAAACGAATTTCATATGCTCACAGGCTTTTTCCGACAAACTGATATATCTGAAAGGAGCATCTCAATGAAATACTGCTCAAAGTGCAAGAAAATACACCACAATAAAGAACTGACACAGTGTCCTAAATGCCGAAGGAAACTGATCGATGATCCCAACTACAATTCACCCGTGAATATCATCACTGCAAACGGCTTTGAACTTGAGAGGATCAAGTCTGCCCTTACAGATGCAGAGATACCCTTTTCCGTCAAAGAAGAAAGATATGACACAGGCTTGCAGATACTCAACTCCGCCCCGCCCGAAAACTGTTCATTCTTCGTGCCTTTGAGCCGATATGACGAGGCTGTGGACACACTCATAGGTATCGGTGCATTGGACGAGAACACGCTTCAGGCACTCGACAAAGAAGATGAAGCCTTCCTTGAAAAAAGCCGTGAAAATGAAAAAAATGACGAACTTCCGGAAGACAAGGCTCGAATGATACGCATACTCTCATTCATCGCATTTCTTGCGATACTTGCAGGATTCGTATTTCTCACAGATCACCTCCTCTCTTTCATAACACCTCTTTTTCAATAAACAAATTTGACTCCTGATACCCCATTATGTGAAAACAGGCAAAAACATTCACTTTTTTCGGTGCGGAAGTAGTTCAAAATAGAGAATTTTTCTTAGTATGTAGAATTTTTTGGACAATAATATTATAATATATCCAACATATATTTTTTGTGAAGGAGATTGCTTATGTTAAAAAAATTCTTGAAAAAGACCTTGGCTGTCGTTATGACAAGTGCGGTCATTGCTTCGGCATCGGCGGTATCTCTGCCCGTTTTTGCGGCAGAATCTTCCATAACTCAGTCGTACAGTATCGTGAATTACGACTCGGACAGGGAGTTTGCCCCCAGAAGATACGGTGATATTCAGGCATATTCCAGAGGTCCGCTCGGCATTTACTTCGGCTCTACAAACAGGATACCTACAGGTATATG
>CADCCP010000030.1:16049-37042 GCA_902800005.1 uncultured Ruminococcus sp.
TGTACAGGCAGACAGCAATGATCCCCTGCCTAAACTCGTGTTTACACAGCACCTCACTGACGGTACGGCTGAAAAAGTCGTTACACTCACAAACGGTATCAATGAAATAACTTCACCGACCGTTGTATCCTCCGTTGAATCGGGATTTGAAACAGGCGGATCTGTCTATATCCTCAACCCCCTACAACGAATCACAGCAAAGTTCCAATGTCAGAGTCTATATCGAAGGCGGTGACAAATTCCCCTGCTTTGCCAAGAACGGATATGTAAGGGAATATGTCAGCAAACTCAAAGACTATTACAAACACTACTCAAACAAGGAAAGCGGTTATCACAATATTTCTGAGATATGGTCAGATCACCTTATAATGACCTTCTCTCTGGAAAGACTCTATGAAGCATATGCACTTGGCGGTATTGATCCGCAGGATTCTGCCGTCAACATGGACGAGTTCTATGAATCTCTCGTCAGCTTTGCAGGCATCGAACCGCAGGAATATGAACATATGTGCAATCACCTGAAGGTCACGAAAATGGCTCCCGGAGTAGGTGCATATGCTTCTTATTACGGTATCGTTGCCGTACCCGATGACGGCTGGTCGGGCAGTGCCATTAAAGGTGTCGGCTTGGGCTGGGGTTATCCGCATGAATTCGGACATCTCCTCGACAGTGTCAGAAACGTCCTCTTTGAAGTCACCGTCAAGAACGTATTTTCAATCAAATACGTTCTTGACGGTGACTGGTATCCCGATTACGTCATTGAAAAACCGCTCAGTGATCCCAATCTGATCGAATCATCCGATACAACTGCATTGTGGAGTGTCGATCCGAGAGGATATACAGGCGTGTTCATGTTCTGGGATCTTGAGGTCTATCATGAGGGCTTCAACGGCAAGCTCGCCGATATGCTCAAAGATCAGACCTGCGGTGACAGCACTGTCGATGCCTATCTCCAAAACTGCTCCAATGAAGAGAAGATCGTTGCCTATACTTCAAAGATACTCGGCATTGATATGAGATATTACTTCAAAAAATACGGCTATGTCACATCTCCTTCATCAAACTGCAATGCTGCGATAACATCCATGAACCTCTCAAACAAACAGCCTAAAATATGGTATTATGATTCCGATGCCTACAAAAAGTCAAGAGGCAGCAATGTAAATATCTCTGCCAAGCCATCTCTTTTCAATTATGAGACCTCTTCAAAGACCATGTATTTCAACGTGCCTATGGAAGCGGCAGATGATCATCTCGGCTTTGAGATAATAAAAGACGGCAAATTTGTCGCTTATGTATGGGACGACCAGTACACAGACAGCAACCTGTCAGGTACTTACACGGTAAATGCCTATGACCGTTCACTCAATAAATATGCTTCCTTTACCGTCAACACATCGAATGCAAGCTCCATAAATCAACCTGTTGCAAAAGTCGGCTCTGTCAATTACCGCACCATAGAGGATGCAGTGAACGCTGCAACTGACGGTGAAACAGTTTACCTGCTCGGTTCTTCGACCATCAGAAATACCGTCACTGTCAACGGTAAATCCATCAGACTCGCACCTGCTGATGAAAATAAACGTATCGTCATTTATAACGGTGTCGGTTCAAAAAATGTATTTTCTCTTACAAACGGCGGTGAACTGACCGTAAAGACACAGGGGGATTCCGATAATGTCCTCATTTTTGACAGCCGGCTCAAACAGTCAAGATCCTATTTCAGTGCTGTCGGCAAAAGCTATCTTGAGATCGGCAAGGGCGTGACCGTCAAAAATTGCAAATCTTCCGATCCCGGCAGTGTCATCTCTGCAATAGACTCAACTGTTGTTCTCGGCGGCTGCATCATTGAAAGAAACAAAACCGGCAGCAAGGGTACTATCTATCTTTCAGGTTCGGAACTCGTTTCAGGCGAAGGTACTGTGATACGCTATAATAATGCCTCACAATCCGGCTCGGCTATACAGGCAGATCAGAACAACTCCATTGAAATAACCGATACAACTATATACAAAAATACAGGCGGTTCAAAAAGTCAGTCAGGTACTATATATCTCGTTAAAAGTGACATCAGTGTCGGTAACGGTACAGTCATCAGAGGCAACCAGTCGGATTGGTACAACCTCAATTCCGGAATATGCGTAACGACAGATTCAAATGCCGTATTCAGCGGAAATATCGATATTCCCGACCATGTTGCAATATCCAAGCCCGTACAGATAAACAAAAATATAAAAGGAACACTTAATCTTCGTCCCGATTCCGCCTATGCAGCAGCAGGCAATGTCATTGCTAAGCCTGTCAGCGGTTCTCTCAGCTTTGACATGACGGACAGTGTTTCTCTTGAACATAACTTACTGTATCTTGACTGTCAGAACGGTCAGTTCTGCCTTTCAGACACTATTCCTCTCATCAACGAATCCTCTTTCTCAGGCAAGTCCTTCTGTACCGGCGATACTCTCAAAATGTATCTCAATGCAGCAGGCGGCAACGGCAAATACACATATTCCTATCAGGTCACCAAATACAACGGAAGCACTGTTGAAAGCAAATATACCTTCACGGTGGATGCCGGAAAAACAAAGGCAAATATGACTTTGAGATCACCGTTAAGGACTCTTCGGGAAAAACTTCCGAGATCAAAAAACAGACCGTAAACGTATATAACAAACTCGTCAACAAGTCAACTGTCTCTGCAAGCACCATCACTCTCGGAAACTCCGTCAGCATCACTGCTGCCGCACAGGGCGGAAACGGCTCTTACAAATATTCCGTTTCCTACAAAAAGGCCGCCGATACAAAATGGACGAGCGTTCAGGGCTATCAGACATCAATTACTGAAAAGGTCACTCCGAAAGCAGTCGGAAATTATGTTATCCGTGTCACCGTCAAGGATACCGCAGGCAACTCTGTATATACCGACTACAAGATCACCGTCAACAGCAAGCTGACAAATACATCAAAAATTTCCGCTTCAAGCATCGATCTCGGCAAGACCGTCACTGTAACGGCTTCTGCACAGGGCGGTGCAGGAAATTACACTTATGCCGTTCTTTATAAGAAAGCTGCCGATACCAAGTGGACTACCAAACAGGGCTTCAATGCAAACAACTCTGTTTCCGTCAAGCCCGCAAATGCCACCACCTATGATATATGTGCAAAGGTCAAGGATGCTCAGGGTACCATCGAAAAGAAATTCTTCAAACTCACCGTCAACAAGGGCATTGAAAACAAATCAACATTGTCTGCCTCAACTATCGCTCCGGGCAGTTCTGTCACCGTCAAGTGCAGTGCATCAGGCGGATCGGGTTACTACAACTATGCCGTCTACTACAAAAAGACCTCCGATACAAAGTGGACTACAAAACAGAACTTCGATTCAAATGTCATCGTTAAGATCACCCCCGCTAAAGCAACCACTTATGACATATGTGTCAAGATAAGGGACAGTGCCAACAGGGAAACTAAAAAATATTTCAAACTCACCGTCACAAGTTCCGAACTTTCAAACAATTCAAAAATCTCAGCCACTTCCGTAAAAGTCAATTCCTCCGTTACAGTCACGGCAGCCGCTGCAGGCGGTACTTCTCCTTATAAATACGCATTCTAATACAAAAATGCCGACACTTCTTCATGGACTACAAAACAGGATTTCAATACCAATACCGCCGTCTCTTTGAAATTCACCAAAGCGGGTACATATGATATATGTTCAAAGGTGAAAGACAGCAAGGGTACTGTTTCCAAGAAATACTTTAAAGTCACTGTCACAAACTGATATGCCCCACTGACAACAGGTATGGGATACCGATACTTTTTCCGGTATCCCATGCTTTTTTCTCAGAATAAATAATTGTATTTTATTCTTTATTGGTGTATAATAAGATCATCAATATAAATGGGAGGTTTTTTTATGAATCCTATCAACAACAGAAAAGCTGCTATCGTAGGCTGCGGATTTGTAGGTGCAGCTTCAGCATTTGCCCTCATGCAAAGCGGACTCTTCTCGGAAATGGTACTCATCGATGCCGATCCCCTCAAGGCTGAGGGAGAAGCCCTTGATATTAGTCACGGTCTGCCTTTTGCCAAGCCTATGTCCATCTATGCAGGTGAATACAAAGATCTTGCAGATGCAGCTATCGTTATCGTCACCGCCGGTGCAGGTCAGAAACCCGGTGAAACTCGTCTTGACCTCGTCAAAAAAAATGTCGGTATCTTCCGCTCCATAATCCCCCAAATAGCCGAATACAACAAAAACGCCATTCTTCTTGTAGTTGCCAACCCTGTTGACATTCTCACCTACGCTGCTGCAAAGCTCTCAGGTTACCCCGAAAACAGAGTCTTCGGCTCAGGTACAGTGCTGGATTCAGCACGACTGAAATTCATTCTCGGTGAACACCTCGATGTAGACAGCCGTTCCGTACACGCCTTCATCATAGGCGAACACGGTGACAGTGAGATCGCTGCATGGAGCAGTGCCAATGTATCGGGTATCCCCATCAACAACTTCTGTGAAATGAGAGGTCATCACAATCATCAGGCTGCTATGAAACAGATCGCCGAAAACGTCAAAAACAGTGCTTATGAGATAATCGAGAAAAAACACGCCACTTATTACGGCATTGCCATGTCCGTCAAACGTATATGTGAAGCCATCATGCGTGATGAAAAATCTATCCTCCCTGTGTCCTTCATACAACACGGCAATCTCGGCATAGATGATGTTGCTCTCAGTATGCCTGCCATAGTCGGCAAAAACGGCATTGAATCCTCTGTTCCCATCAACCTCAGCTACTTTGAACAGCAGGCTTTACGCCAATCCGCCGACACCCTCCATGCCGTCATACATGATGTAATGGAAACAGAAACAGAACAGTAACAATATTACAGGCACTGCTCCAAAACAGGAACAGTGCCTCTTTTTCACTTGAAGTTCAGTGTAAAATATGTTATCATTTCTGAGTGAAGTATACTAAAGGAGCGGTAAAATATGGGCATAGCCTGCACTGAATGATACCATAAAAAAGGAGATGTAAAAAATGTCCGTCACAGAAATCGTCATTGCCGCCCAAAAAGGTGACAAAGCTGCTTTGCAGAAGCTCTACGATATGTATGTAGGTGAAGTGTACGTTGTCGTTCAAAACATTATACAGGACAAACACGAAACAGAGGACATCACACATGATGTATTTGTCACGGTCATTGAAAAGATAGCTGAACTGCGTTCTCCTGAGAGCTTCCATTCATGGCTGAGAACGGTCACTGTCAACAAGTGCAGGAAATTTCTGCGTGACCGCCACGACTATGTGACAGATGATACCGATATGAACGATATAGAGATGATCGCCAACACCGAAACAGGTGACTTTTCTGACATTCTCCCATGCGAGCATCTCGATCAAAATGAGAGCAATAAAATCTTATATCAAGCGGTATCCGAGCTTTCCGAAAAACACAAGACCGTTATTTTCATGCACTACTACTGTGATATGTCAATAGAAAGTATAGCCGAAGAACTTGGGATAAGTGCCGGCACAGTAAAGAGCCGTCTGAGCTATGCAAGAAAGACTCTTGAGAAAAAGCTGACTTCCTATGAAAAATACGGTATCAGGCTTCACAGTATTGACATTTTTTCGGGACTCGGAAATATCATTTCAAATATCTCCCATACTGCTCAGATACCCAAAAGTCTTTATAGTGCATTAAATACAGTCAATTTTACATCAGGTACAGCCTTTTCATCTGCTGTCAGCTCCATGACAGCACATACCATCAGCCATGCCACCGCAACCAAAATATCTGTCAGCACATCTGCCGCTGCCGTGATAACCGCCTGTACTGTGCTTGTGACCTCTTCTTCTCCCCTGCCCGAAACGCCCGAAATCGAAGATCTGCCCGTTTCGGAGAATGTGCAGGTTTCGGAAGTCTCTCCTGAAAGCTCTGCCGAGAGTGTCGCTGAACGCATTATCGAAAAATATATTGAACGCTCTCTTGAACCCGTCGTTATAAAGGAAACAAGTGTTATACATGAAACCCTTACCCAAACCAGTGTAATAACCGAAACAAGTGTCATAACCGAAACAAGTGTAATCGAAGTGGAAAAAGAAGTGGAGAAGATCGTTACAAATACGGAATATATCGAAGTGGAGCATAAGGAGCCCGAAAAGGATTTTTCCGACTATATCACTGCCGAAGATGACAACTATAAATATATGATCTATCCGTCCGTAAATGAGGCTGTTTTGATGCAGGTCAAAAATGATAACAGCCTTACAGGAAACATCACCATTCCCGATAATATAAACGGCATTCCCGTCACCGAGATAGGCAGTCATGCTTTCCAAAGTATGTTTGATCTTGTATCGGTCACTGTTCCCGACAGCGTTAAGACCATCTCCTCGTGTGCATTTGAATGGTGCATTCATCTTGAAAACATAGAATTCGGAAACAGTCTTGAGATGATCGGTATGTGTGCTTTCTATCACTGCGATCTGAAAAATGCCACATTCCCCGAAACACTCCGCTCTATCGGTATGTCGGCATTTTCAGATTGTCCTCTTGAGGAGGTCTCATTCGGAGATCATCTTGAGGAGATCGACTCCAATGCATTCAGCGGCACGAATATAACCGAGCTTGATTTCGGTAATGCTCCCGTGACCATTGCATCGAATGCATTCAAAAAATGCCTGCAACTCCGAAAAATACGTTTTTCTCCCTGCACTCAGTTCGTCATGGACGATTTTTCCACCTGTAAAGCTCTTGAGGAAATACAGCTTTTCTATAACAACATCGATTTTTGGCATTATTCCTATAGGCTCAAATATGAAAATATGCCCGCCCTCAAAAAAATAGATATAACCGTCTGTGACGGCGTTAAGAATATCGATGACAAATTTTTCCAAAATTTTGCCATTGACATATATGTACATATTGTTGGGGATTCCAAAGGCAGTATATATTCAAGTGTCCTGCCATACAATATACCGGAGGAGATCGGTGAACTTGCCGATGATGAAAGAATGGAGTTTTACCATGACTACACCTATATAGATAAAAGTACCGATGAATTTTCATTCAGAGATACCAATGTTCAATTTAACATCACCCTTCCGGACAGTCTTGAGACCATTGGCAACGACACATTCCGCAACTATACCCGTCTGTGCAGTTTGACCATTCCCCAAAATGTCACTTCCATAGAAACAGGTACTTTCTTTAACTGTGTCGATCTGGAAGAGATCAATATTCTTAGTGAAAATATCACCGTCAGCCCCGACAGCGGTATCGAATACACGAAATGGTATCAAAACCAGCCTGACGGCGAGATCTTTCTGGGGAACTGCCTTATCGGTATCAAAAATATTTCCGAAGATCAGGAAAATTTTTGAACCTTTTGCATTTTCATGTATCTTAATAATCAGAGGGAAACGGTCAAAAAGTTTAATCCGGATTTTACTTATTCCCCCATGCTTTTGCCTTAGAGCCATTTGCTACCCCCTTTTGACACTTCGGCTCAAAAGCATTCTCCCCGATCAGAGCCGTCCAAAATCTGATCGGGGGGATTTTTTAACTTAAAAAAAACCCTCTTGTCCGTACTATGACAAAAGGGGATCTATGTTGTTTCTCAATCTTCAGGTGTATAATAGATACCGTTGGGGCTTACTCTGTTATAGATAAATGCAAATACACCTATCCCCAAAGCTATCACACAGATGCCCGCCAAAAGAAATCCTGCAATTATCTGACGTTGGACTTCATTTTCTTCATCTTCGGATATTGCCATCATTGGATAATCGGGATTTACATATAAAGTAACCGTCCATCCTTTTTTTGGCGACCTTAACACCGGTAGCAGTATACTCCGAATCATTGTATTCATATTTGAAATTCGCATAAAAATCGTTTTCGTGAATTCTTGATACACATACTCCACGTACTGCAACGGCAGTCTCTTTGAAGTTATCAATATAAGCCTTGCGTCCTGCACCATTCACGATAAACAATATACCTGCTGTCAGAAACACCAATACAAAGCATATACCGAATATATATCCGCCTATATCAAGTTTTCTTTTTGGGGTATCCATCTTATTCTCTCTCCCAAGGCTGAGCATCTACTGCTGCATTCTGCTTTTTGATAACTGTCACAAGTGCTATGGTCGTGATCAGACCGACTGCTGCAAATGCACCGCCGACTATCAGCATCATCACAAAATCCGTCTGTGTATATTCATAACGGGCATCTGACGGATTTGACGGATCAATGTATACCGTGATGGTATCACCTTTAATTGTATTTTCATCAATATCCATATCACTTTTCTGATACTTGATCCCATTATATTCATATTCAATATCAGCGTGATAGTAATAATCGGTATAGCCATCATCATCCGTGGATGTCGTCATCCATACATTATTGCACGTTGCAGAAACCTGTAATGCCGTTTTCATAAAACTTTCATTATCTGCTTTCTGCTTGAATGCAAAAAATCCCATAACTGCACCGATTATGATAAATATTATCGGTACTATCACTATCCATTTTGCTGTTGTTATTTTCTCATCTCTGATTGCCATTTTAATCCATCTCCCAAGAATCAATTTTTTCTTTCGGGTTTTTCACGGCTTTCACAATAAATACAAGCATTGTAACGCCTACGATCAAAAATACGCCCGCTATAATAAGTCCGAAAACAAATCCTGCCGTATCAAATCCCAAAAGCACATTATCCGTTTCCGGATCAATAAGAATCGTTAATGTATCTCCCACAGATTTATCGGAAGAAATCTCCATGTGATCGATCTTTTTCGTTTTGCCTTTGTACTCAAACGAAACGGTCGCATATTTAACACTCATGCCATTCTGAGTATATGCACTATTATAAATTTCTTCGCAAACCGCATTGACTTCAACAGCACGTTCCATAGCTTTATCGTATGATGCTTTGTTGGAAATAGTACCAATTATGCCAAAAATATCCGCACCTATAAATACAAAAATAATCAAAACAGGAATTATACTTATGATTTTCGGTGTCTTAACATCATCTTTACGTATTACGATCATCTCATTTTCACCATTGATTATTATGTCCCTGATAGGTATTGTTGGAGTCATTATAGCCCTGATAAGTGTTATTCATGCCGTTATTCTGATATGTACTGTTCAAGTTCTGAGCAGAGCGGTATTTTTTTAAACGTCTGCTTTGCGAGATCGCTGAAAATACTAATGTAACTCCAAAGATTATCATTGCCGAATACAAGATGACACTAAATAATGAAACAGTTCGATCACCGGGTTCAACATATCTTGCGGGATTTTCCGGCAAAACATAAATATGTATCTGGTCACCGACCTGCATTGAGGAATCCACAGAAAGCTTGTTGCAGTAATATTTCTGGTCGTTATAGATGTACATTGCATTCGCATAATAATAAGTAGTCTTTGTTTTTGTTCTGAGACTGTGTTTATGTTTGCGAGTGACGGTTTTTGTTTCAGACCATTTTTGAGTACAGGTAGCATATACACTGTCCCCCTCCGACACAGCCCTTTTTGCATAGTTATATCTTTCTACAGATATAAATATGCATATTGACGAAAACAATAATATTACTGCTCCGAGAATGCCGCATACAATAACGGAACTTTTCATCGGAATACCCGTTGTCAACAAACCGCTTCTTCTTGCCATTTTTTAATCCCCCAACAATTTATTTGATATATATGCATATTATATCACACTTTTTCATAAAGCGAGTAGACTTATTCCGATTTTCCCGATTCAAAAATCGGAATCATGCGATAAAACAGCATAAATAATTGTACATTGCACATTGCACATTACACAATTGCACATTGTACAATTGTACAATTGCACATTGTACATTGTACATTGTACATTGCACATTGTACATTGCACATTGTACATTGCACATTGTACATTGTACATTGCTAATTGCTAATTGAAAAAATCACTCCCCCGTGAAAAGACACGAGAGAGTGACTGAAAGTTTGTGTTTATCGAAAGAAGCGATTATTCAAAAATCTTTGCAACAACGCCTGAACCAACTGTTCTGCCGCCCTCACGGATAGCGAAACGAAGTCCTTCTTCCATAGCGATAGGAGTGATAAGTTCAACTGTCATCTCTACGTTATCGCCGGGCATGCACATCTCTGTGCCTTCGGGAAGATTGATAACACCTGTAACGTCTGTTGTTCTGAAATAGAACTGGGGACGATAGTTATTGAAGAAAGGTGTATGACGGCCGCCTTCGTCCTTAGTAAGAACGTAAACCTGACCCATGAACTTTGTGTGAGGATGAACTGAGCCGGGCTTTGCAAGAACCTGTCCACGCTCGATCTCAGACTTCTGAACGCCACGAAGGAGTACACCTACGTTGTCGCCTGCTTCTGCATATTCAAGAGTCTTTCTGAACATTTCAAGACCTGTAACAACAGTTGTTCTCTTTTCCTCTGTAAGACCAACGATCTCAACCTGCTCGGAAACTTTGATCTGACCTCTCTCAACTCTACCTGTAGCAACTGTACCACGACCGGAGATCGTAAATACGTCTTCAACAGGCATAAGGAAAGGAAGATCTGTTGTTCTTTCGGGAGTAGGAATGTACTCGTCAACGGCTGCCATGAGTTCATGGATGCACTCATATTCGGGAGCCTTAGGATCTTTTGAATCAGAAGAAAGTGCCTGATAAGCAGAACCTCTGATGATAGGTGTGTCATCGCCGGGGAACTCATACTCGTCAAGGAGTTCACGAATTTCCATCTCAACGAGATCGAGGAGTTCGGGATCGTCAACTTGGTCAGTCTTATTCATGAATACAACGATGTAAGGAACACCAACCTGACGGGAAAGAAGGATATGCTCTCTTGTCTGGGGCATAGGACCGTCTGCAGCAGATACAACGAGGATAGCACCATCCATCTGAGCAGCACCGGTGATCATGTTTTTAACATAGTCAGCGTGTCCGGGGCAGTCAACGTGTGCATAGTGACGGTTAGCTGTTTCATACTCAACGTGAGCTGTGTTGATTGTGATACCACGCTCTCTCTCTTCAGGAGCCTTATCGATATTAGCATAATCTACGAATTCAGCATCGCCTTCGAGGTTGAGAACCTTTGTGATAGCAGCTGTAAGAGTTGTCTTGCCGTGGTCAACGTGGCCGATAGTACCAATGTTAACGTGCGGCTTGCTTCTTTCAAATTTTGCCTTTGCCATTGGAAATTACCTCCTAAATTTATTATTTAAGTTATAGTAAGCATTGCACTTGGTCTTATTGTATCAGCAACAAGACCAAATTGCAAGCATTTTTGAAAATATTTTTTATTTATCAGTCATCTTTCTTGCTGCGGGCAGAAATGATGTCATCAGCGATGCTCTTGGGAACTTCTGCATAGGAGTCAGGCTCCATTACATACTGTCCACGTCCCTGAGTCTTGGAACGCATATCCGTTGCATAGCCGAACATTTCCGAAAGCGGAACAAGAGCGGTTATTCTCTGAGCACCTGCAACAGCCTCCATACCCTGAATCATGCCACGACGGGAGTTGAGGTCGCCTATGACATCACCCATGTATTCTTCGGGAACTGTTACCGTGACCTTCATGATAGGCTCAAGAATGACAGGATCGGCTTTTCTCATACCCGACTTGAACGCCATTGAAGCGGCGATCTTAAATGCCATTTCAGAGGAGTCTACTTCATGGTATGAACCGTCATAAAGAGTAACTTTAACGTCAACTACATTGTAGCCTGCGAGTACGCCTGAGAGCATTGCACCCTGGATACCTGCATCAACAGCGGGGATATACTCTTTCGGGATAGCACCGCCGACAACTGCATTGACAAATTCATAGCCTTTGCCCTGATTGGGTTCCATACGGATCTTAACATGACCGTACTGACCTTTACCGCCTGACTGTCTTGCATATTTCTCGTCAACATCGGAATTTCTTCTGATAGTCTCTTTATATGCAACCTGAGGTTTACCGATATTAGCTTCAACTTTGAATTCACGGAGAAGTCTGTCTACGATGATCTCAAGGTGAAGTTCACCCATACCGGCAATAATAGTTTGACCTGTTTCTTCATCTGTGTAAGCCTTGAAAGTGGGGTCTTCTTCTGCAAGTTTTGCAAGGGCGATACCCATTTTTTCCTGACCTGCCTTAGTTTTCGGCTCGATGGCTACACGGATAACAGGATCGGGGAATTCCATTGATTCCAATATAACAGGATGATTCTGATCGCACAGAGTATCACCTGTCGTTGTATTCTTCAGACCTACCGCAGCAGCTATATCACCTGCATAAACAGTATCGATATCCTGTCTGTGATTGGCGTGCATCTGAAGGATCCTTCCGATACGCTCGGAATTATCTTTTGTAGAGTTGTAAACAGATGAACCTGCATTGAGTGTACCTGCATAAACTCTGAAGAAGCAGAGCTTACCGACATACGGATCGGTAGCGATCTTGAATGCAAGAGCTGCAAAAGGCTCGCTGTCTGAAGAAGGAACTTCAACTTCTTCTTCCGTTTCGGGATTGATACCCTTGATAGCAGGAACGTCAACAGGTGACGGCATATAATCCACGATAGCATCAAGGAGCTTCTGAACGCCCTTGTTTCTGTAAGATGTACCGCAGGTAACGGGTACCATCGTATTGTCTATCGTTGACTGACGGATAACTCTCTTTACTTCCTCGATAGTGGGCTCTTCACCCTCAAGGTATTTTTCAAGCAGTTCCTCGTCCTGTTCACAAACGTGTTCAATAAGGTCTGCATGGTATTTTTCTGCAAGTTCTCTCATATCTTCGGGTATTTCTTCGACCTTCATATCCTTGCCCAGATCATCATAATAGATGTCCGCATTCATCTCAACGAGGTCGATAATGCCCTTGAAAGTTTCCTCAGCACCGATGGGGAGCTGGATCGGAACAGCATTACATTTAAGACGGTCTTTCATCATGCCTACTACATTGTAGAAGTCTGCACCCATGATATCCATCTTGTTCACATATACCATACGGGGAACTCTATATTTATCAGCCTGTCTCCAAACGGTCTCAGACTGAGGTTCAACGCCGCCCTTTGCACAGAGGACAGTTACCGAGCCGTCAAGTACACGAAGTGAACGCTCAACTTCAACTGTAAAGTCAACGTGTCCGGGGGTGGAGCCGTCAAGTACACGAAGTGAACGCTCAACTTCAACTGTAAAGTCAACGTGTCCGGGGGTGTCGATGATATTGATACGGTGTCTGCCCTTATCATTGTTGCTGCCTGTCCAGAAGCAGGTAGTAGCAGCAGATGTAATGGTGATACCTCTTTCCTTTTCCTGTACCATCCAGTCCATAGTAGATGCACCCTCATGAGTTTCACCTATTTTATGGTTGATACCCGTATAGAAAAGGATACGTTCTGTTGTTGTAGTCTTACCGGCATCGATGTGAGCCATGATACCGATATTTCGTGTCATTTCAAGTGATACTTGCCTTCCCATTTAATTTCCTCCTTGTCTTAAGACGGCACAAAAAGCCGTTACATTACCATCTGTAGTGTGCGAAAGCCTTATTAGCTTCTGCCATTCTGTGTGTTTCATCACACTTCTTTGCAGCTCCGCCCACACCGTTGACAGCATCAAGGATCTCTCCGGCAAGTCTTTCCTTCATTGTCTTTTCAGATCTCAGTCTTGAGTATCTTGAGATCCAACGAAGACCAAGTGTCTGTCTTCTCTCGGGGCGAACCTCCATAGGTACCTGATAGGTAGCACCGCCCACACGGCGAGCCTTTACCTCAAGAGTAGGCATTACTCGCTCCATAGCCTGCTCGAATACTTCGAGAGGCTCTTTGCCTGTTTTTGTGTTCACGATCTCGAATGCACCATAAACTATCTTCTGTGCAACGCCCTTTTTGCCGTCATACATGATATTGTTTATCAGACGGGTAACGAGCTTTGAGTTGTAAACCGGATCGGGCAAAACATCACGTTTTGCAACATTACCTCTTCTTGGCACTTTACTTCCCTCCTTCACATAAAGGTGATTTCATAGGTACTCGAAAGGATATTTTTCTTCCGCTGTGCGTACAGAGGTCTATATATATCAAAATACATCTCTGTATCACATTATCAATTAAAAATCCTATCGGAATGTTCCCGCATTAAAGCAGCGGATCACTTTTTGCCTGCTTTCGGACGCTTTGCACCGTACTTAGAACGAGCCTGCATACGCTTTGCAACACCCTGTGCATCAAGTGTACCACGAATGATGTGATAACGCACACCGGGAAGATCCTTAACACGTCCGCCTCTGATAAGAACAACGCTGTGTTCCTGCAGATTGTGACCTACACCGGGGATATACGAAGTAACTTCGATACCGTTTGACAGTCTTACTCTGGCGATCTTTCTGATAGCTGAGTTAGGCTTTTTAGGTGTAGCTGTCTTTACAGCAGTACAAACGCCTCTTTTCTGAGGAGAGTTCTGATCGATAGCTCTGCGTTTCTTGGAGTTCCAGCCTTTGAGAAGTGCAGGAGCCTTAGCTTTTTTCTCTGAAACTTCTCTGCCTTTGCGAACCAGTTGGTTAAATGTTGGCAATTCATCGCACCTCCTTGCTCAAAAATTATGGGAGTTTGTCATAAAAATCCTCGACACTCGAAAAAGTATCTGTCAAACTTCCACAACTCCCTTATCCCATACAGACATACTGCCTGCAATTTTTGATTATAACATATTTTTATTCAATTTGTCAACTGTTTTTTTCAGATATTTCACTGTTTTGTACGGACATTTGCAGACTTCCTGAAAGGTCGGAAAACACAAACGGCAGATACAAGTTTTTTTTTCTTGTACCTGCCATCGCTTTTTCTGTTCAGAACTCTCTGTAAAGTGAAATTACTTTTCCCAGTATATCCAATTCATTAACGATCATAGGCTCAAAATCCGGATTATGCGGCTGTAAAATAAATTTACCGTTTGCCTTGTCTTTAAAGAAGCTCTTGACAGTAGCCTCCTCACCTATCAGGGCAACAACTATATCCCCGTTTCTTGCAGAGCTGCACTTCTCGCATATCACTATATCTCCGTCAAGTATGCCTATATCCCTCATACTCTCGCCCGATACCCTCAATGCAAACAGTTCTTTATCTGCTGCTTTTGCCGACATGAAAGGAACATAACCCGATATATCCTCAAATGCATATATCGGCAGACCTGCCGTCACCTTTCCGAGAACGGGTACTGCAATTGTCGGTTCAGTGCCTGCTATCTTCAGTGAACGGTGTTTTTTGTCACGAGAGATATAGCCCTTTCTTTCAAGCGATCTGAGATGAGAATGTACCGTTGATGTAGATGACAGCCCTGTGTCATCGCATATCTCACGCACAGTAGGTATTATCCCGTTTGAAATAAACTTTTTAATACTTTCATATACGACCTTCTGGCTCTTTGACATTTCTCTGCTGTTTTTCATTACGCATCACCGCTTTTTTTTATTATAACACAAACCCGAACAAGTATATATCTTTTAAAGAAATATCCGTATCAAAAGCACCTGTAATCATGCATTTCTCCAGAATGTCTGCAAATACTGTGATGCATTTGTTAGATTTTCATAACTTGACTTATACAGTTCAAACATATCTTCCTTTTCCTTCTGAAAAAGAATATCATCAGCTTTTTTAACAGAATACTCTATATGACTTCTGATAGCCGACGTAACGGACAGAAGCCGGCTTGCACCGCCCTTTACATAAAGATCGTTTTCATCAAACTTGGCTGACGGCGTTAGTGTAAGAAGTTTTTTACATATATGTTCTATCTCGTCAAGAACGGCAATATACTCTTTGGCTGTTTCTTTGTCATGGCAGTTGAAATTTTTGTCATATTCCTGCCATATCCTCGTATATTTCACCGCATCGTCAACAAGCTGCTTGACTTCTGCAACGTAGCTGTCATCTATGTTATATTCAGATATTTTTCCGCATCCGCACAGCGTACACATCATGCATACACACAATATCAATGCAACAATTTTTTTCATTTCAACTCCACCTCTTTTTCATATTAACATATAATTCGATTTTTAGCAACAAAAATTTTTACATTAAACTTTCATATTACATAACTGCGGCAAGCACAAGCATTTCACGGATCTTTCTGTATATCCCGTCAAAATCCCCTATCGGCAGGGGATTCTCTCCCATGCCGACCTCTATTGTAAAAGCAGGGCGTTTGAATTTCTCCTCGAACCAGTCCTTGAACCCCCCGCCGCTTGCAAGTCCTGTTGGCTCTGCAATTCGATAGCCGCTTGAATTCGACATCATCTCAGCCATCTGCAAAGCCTCTTTATCACGATAATCACCGAAATCCCAGTATATTTCTTCTCCCTGACTGTGAAACGCCAGTGCATGAGTAATATTTCCTGTTCTGCAATATGATGCTATAGCACGGCTTTCAGGCTCGCTTTCCGGGAACTCTCCGCCATACCTTGTCGGTGACGGCTCTTTAATGCCGTTTGCGATCTCCAGCCTTTTCAGTTCATTCCACTTTGCTGCAAAATTATGATTTATATCAACTCCTGCAGCATTTGCCTGCCACTTGCGTGTATTCCCTTTACTTGCTTTTTCAACAAGCTGTTTATACTCTCCTGCACTTCCCGCACCGTTTACTTGTATGTCAACGCCATCGGGATTAACACACGGTATTACTGCAAGTCCCCTGCGGTCAAGCATGACACCCATGTTTATCCCGTACATACTCTGTCCCGTCTTTAAGGCAAAGCACAATTCATCCAAAAATTTCAGCAGTATCAGAGATGTTATCCACTCCATTCCGTGAAACGCTCCTGCAAAAAGGACTTGTTTTCGAGTATTTCCCACGCACAGCACATCTATCGGTCTTTTACATCTGCTTTCACCAATTATTTCCCTTTTAAGAAACCCGTATTCAAAAAGCAGTTTTCCCGTAATAAGCTCCCTTGTTTTGAGGTCGGCACCCATCTGCATAAGATCATTTTCCAACATATACTATCACCCCGATAATATATATCGCATACAATGATTTTTATGCTTATCTCACAGACTTTTCAGCCATAGAAAAATCCGCTTCTGCACCGTAAGGGTGAAAAATAATACCTTTCACATTCTTAGCCGAAACATAATACCTGTCCTCCGTGTACAGCGGATAAAAAACGCCGTTCTCACTCAGATACTTTTCCGCCTTCACCATCTTATCGACAGCGGAATTATCAGGTCTTGCCAATATATCCGAGATCAGTTTATCATACTTTTCATCATTCAGCCGTGATACATTGTATTCGCTTTTGCTTTCAAAAAATCTCAGCATATCAGCAGGGCTTTCACCGTCAGGCTTTAACGGAACTATCGCTATGTCATAGTCCCCCGACAACACCCTTTTATTAAGTTCTTCCCTTGAAACAGGCGTTTTATTTGCATAATCACCTGTCAGACCGTTCCATGCCCTGATAACGCCGTTTACGACAGACTGCATTTCCGCTTCATCAGTGCAAAGTATATTCAGCACAGGCAATTCCTTTTCTTCATACTCATACCAGTAATATTCATCTTCATGTTCATTCAGCTTTTCCAAAGCCTTTTCAAGCTCGCCTCTTGCATTGTCGGAAAACTTTATTCCCATGCCTTTTCCCACAAATTCACGATACGTCATTGTACCCGCCTTTGCGGTAGCAGGGATAATATCCTCCGTAACACTGCAACCCTCCGGCAAATTCTGCAATATCTTATTTCTGTCAAGTGCCTTTAACAGAGATACTCTTATATCCTTACTTTGAAATATCTCATGCTGTGTATTGAACGCTATCCCCCAAACAGTATCACCGAATGCCGTCAAATGCAGTTTGCTTTTTATCGCCTGCTCATACTCCGACCTGTCCATCTCATAGCAGTCCGTCCCACCGTTCAGAACAGCATTGCATACATTCTTAGGACTTTCACATATGCAAATATTCACGCCTTTCGGAACAGGCTCCATATCACCGACATAGTTTGAATTTCTCACAAGATTGATATACTTTTCATGCTCCCAACCGTACTCGTCTACACGGAATGCACCGTTTGAAAGTATCTTGTCATACTCCAAGCCATATTGTCCGCCCGTACTTTCAAAAAACGTCTTTTTGCAGGGCATTGCCAACGGTTCTGCCAAAAGCCTCAAAAACTGCGGATCAAGATATGCAAGCGATATTTTCAGTGTATCCTCGCCTTCGGCATATACACCCAACTCTTTCATATCAAGCTGACCGTTTCTGACCTTCTCGGCATTCCTGATACAAAACAGCTTTTCAGCGGTTTCAGAACCTGTTTTTGACGAAAACAGCCTTTGGAATGCATACACAAAGTCCTGTGCCGTAAGTTTTGTCCCGTCACTCCATCTGGCATTTTCACGAATATGAAACGTGTATTCCATCTTGGAAAGATCAGCCTTCCAGCCGTCAGACACTCCCTTCACAGCATTGTCATTTTTATCCAATTTTGTCAATCCCTCAAAGATATTCATTATGACAAGCCTTGAAGGATTATCGTTTGCGATCTGCGGATCGAGCGTAACAGGCTCGCTTGACACGCTGTAATATATGGTCTGTTCATACGGCGAAGTATCTTGTCCGCTGCATGACGGCATTACCGCTATAGAAACACATATTCCCATTACTGCCAATACTTTCAAAAATCTCACACACATTCCCCCCTTAAAAATATAATTCCCCCCGCACTTCAAAAGACGGGGGGAATATTTTTGTAAAATCAGTCAGATCCTTCCGACACTTCGGAAATCTGCCGTGATGATTCAACAGACGGTTCTTCCTGTGACGACTGCACTTCCGAAGGTTTTTCATCAGACGACTGTGTTTCGGACGACTGCTGTACAGACGGTTCAGCCGATGATTGTACAGAAGATTGTGTATGTGACGGCTCAACAGAGGACTGCACAGAAGACTGTGTTTGTGACGGCTGTACAGACGATTGAACAGGCTGTACTGATGATTGTGCTTGTGACGGCTGTACAGGCTCAACAGACGATTGTGCAGTTGACTGCTGTACAGAGGATTGTGCAGATGACTGCTGAGATTCGGGTTTCTTTTCGGTTTTTTCTTTTTTAGCCTTTTCGAGATATTCCGCTGCCTTGCCGTAGGGTACGGGAGCATTGCTGCCGTTGCCATTCGGGGAGAATACAGCAGGCGGTTTCATAGTAGGCTTTACATCTGTAGGACCGAAATCGGGATTTGCAGGTATTCTTGCAAGTGCGGAGCTGTAAGTATCATATTTATAGTCATAAGAGCCGCCGGGTGTATAAACTCTTTTTATCTCCTTGCCGTCCTTGAAGTAGACCTTTGCACCCTTTGCATAATATCCGTCATAATTGGCAGATGTTACCCAGCCAACAGGTATTATCTCGTCATACTCTGTTGAAAGAGGTCCGTACATTTCTACCAACAACTCATTAAGTCCGTCATAGTCATAGTCATAAACATAAGTTGCAATATATATCGGATAATCCTTTGTATTCTTGAACTTCATGTCAAGGTTGCCGTAATCGACAGTCGCATCAAGTCCCCTGTCGGCATATACAGAGGGATAAGCATGTGCCCATCTCTCGACAGGCTCCATATCTGCCCTCAATGCACACAGATACAGTGTTGTGGAAGCCTGACAGATACCGCCGCCGTATGACTGTACATATTCGCCCTTGACGATAGCTGTTGACGGTATATAACCCAATGCACCATTAGTTGTATCACCTGTCATCTTGTTGAAAGAGAACACCTCACCGGGCTTGACGATAGTACCGCTTGCACTCTGTATAGCAAGTCCCATATTGTAGTTGGAAGCCCATACATTTGCGGCTGTAGTGTACGTTGAGGCGATCAATTTTGTATTGGCTTTGAGTATCGGCAGGGTTATCTCAAAAGGTGTTTCCTTTCTTGCAATAGCCACACTTCCCTCTTTTTTGACCAAATTCAGTATATTTGTGATCTTGCCGGACAGTTCCTTCCGGTCTATCATAAATCCGTTTTTGCCGTCCTTGTAGGTGAATTTCTCGACTTTTTCGGGTTCAAATTTGACAACGCTTGCATTCACGGGCAGTATGTCAAATGCATCGGCTGCTTTCTTTACGGCAGTATCCAGAGATTTTTTATTCAGTGCAGATTTGATCTTAAAGTTTGTCACACCGTTGTTCATTGTAGTTGCGACATTGGGCTGAGAAAGCTCTCCACGACTGAAATGATAAGCCTGTATGAGAACATTTGCAATATCCGTGTCATAGACGAAATCGTCCTGCGTAAGAGTAACATTCTTTCCCTCGCAGTTAACGGAGATATTCACTTTTTCACGCAAAGCTCTTACTGTATCCTGCATGGCATCATAAGCCTGTGCAAGTGTTTTTCCCTTGAGAGAGATGCCCTCGACCGTTACGTTGTCACCAAATACGATGCTTGATGTATCCATCTGACTTATCTCGATAGTCTGTTCAGAGACAACAGGCTGTTCGGAAACAGCGGATTGCTCTTTCTGCTCCTCCTGCTTGGAAGACACGCTTGCAGCCGATATGATCTCCTCAGCACCTGCAACAGAAGCATCTGCCGTAATGCTCACAGTGCTTTCCGTACTGACGGCAGGCACATTGTTACTGCTGTTTGACATAAATATAAGTGCAACCGATACGCCTATACAGACCACTGCTGCTGCCGTTACAACGGGTATCACAGGAAATCTGTGTTTATTATCAGCCTGTCCGACAGGCTTTCTTGACGGCGTGTCGATAGGTGCGAATACGACCTCTTCATTTTCCATTTTGTTATCTGCAAAAACAGCAGTCTCCTCTGTCTTTGCTTCAGCAGTTTCTTTTGTTTCCTCTGCCTTTGTTTCAGCAGTTTCCTCTGTTTTTGCTTCGGTAACCTTTTCTTTTTCTTCTGCCATTGATAAGACCTCCGTTTCAGT
>CADCCP010000031.1 GCA_902800005.1 uncultured Ruminococcus sp.
GAGATTGCTGACGAAGATATAACAAAGGTTCATACTATTGATACAAATCACAGTCAGAAATACGTAAATATTGATAATCTTCATAATTTTAAAGAAATAAAGTCTAAAATGAATGAAATTATCCAAACGGGAATGAACGATTTATTGTATTATGAAATGTACGGATACACGGATGATACGCAAGACACAAGTTTTTTGGCGATCGGAGGAGATGATGAATGGCTGAAAAAATATCGTTCCGAAATTTACGGAAACGGCAACAAAATTTCTGTCAAGAAAAGCCCTTATGTTGAAACTTCCTATCAGAATTTAAAACAAGGTGATAAAATAACCATAGGCAGTACAGAATATACTGTTTCAGAAATAAAAGATAAAACAAGTATGCCACCCGATTCAAAAACATCTTTGCTTTTCATGTATAATGCTACTGACGACAGTTTCAGAGTAAAAACTATACATTTGAGAGTAAAAGATACTACCGAACAAAAAGACATAGCCAAAATACAGAAAAAAATAGATGAAGTATTTCGTGATGATATGCCGAAAGTCGAACCGTTTCGTGATGATATGCCGAAAGTCGAACCGCCCGAACCTAAACCACTGCTTGAAAAGCAGTTCAATAATATGATATATGTTTTGTCTTTTATCATGATAGCGGTCGTAATTCTGAATATTTCAAGACTTTACACTTTTATCATGTCAACAAGAAAAAAATCTCTTGCTGTGTTCTCAATATGCGGTGCAAGCAAATTTACAATTTTTGCAATGTACATTTCCGAAATATTCATTACTTTGCTTATATCGTTTATTGCAGGCTTGTTGATATTCCGTTTCGGACTGATAGACATTATTTCAAATATATATCCGTCTTTCTCGGAATTTTTCACTTTCAAAATATATCTTATGATTTTCGTGATTTATATGACAGTCGGCTTGATAGTGATGACAGCAAATATCATACCTGTTGTCAGAAAATCTGTTACAGATTTGAAGAAAGGGTGATATTATGCGATATTTTAAATTAGCTTACGATATTTTCACAAACAAATTTCTGTTCAATCTGCTTGTTATTCTTGAAATTTCCGCCATGCTCATTTTGACAAATACCGTTATTGCAACCTACAACAGCAAAAAAATGCTTTATGAACCGTACAGGGAAATGCTTTCACATAACGGAGTTGTATTCATAAGTGCAGGCTTTGAAGAAGGTTTTTATGACGATAAAAAGGAAATTCAAGATATTTATGATAAATACGGTAATATTTATTATCCTGCCATTATTGATATGTTCAAGGAAAATTTGAAAGGAAATACAGAAATCATATATACGATAAATAACGGTTTGAAAAGCGAAATTGTATCGACAATGGAGGGGTATGATACAGATAATGTAAATTGTTTTTATATTGACCATAAGATATTTAAAAAATTAAGAATGCCACTTTCGGCAGGCAGATGGGCTTCTTCCGAAACAAATGAAAACGGTGAAATTGAAATAGTTATATCGGGAGGGACAAATGCAGTTTTGGATAAAGTATAGGATACGGATATAGGAAAAATAAAAATTGTCGGTATCCTGACAGATAATACTTATGTCCCTCCTGCCGAAATGCCCGAAAATATCAATGACAAGCTGAGTATTTTCAATTATTATAAGCCGTTTGACTGTAATATCAGTACAAGAGCACCGTTTGCTTTGATTGATCAAAACTTATGTGGTGATAAAAATATCTTCAATTCGGCATGGTTTATTTCTTATGAGGACGGACTAAGTGAAGAAGATATTGCGTATAATAACAACTATTTGAAGCAGTTCGGACAAGTCAGAGATGTGTATGGAGAAGAAAATTTTTCTACGCTGTCAGAACAAAGTGAAAAATATCTGAATGACATTTATACCCGTATGCTGCCTATTGTTATTGCAGCAGCAGTTGTTATACTTGCAGGGCTTATAGGTTCTGTTGCCATTTCAACGGTAAGACAAATTAAAAACTTCGGTATTCTTTTCCTTTGCGGTTGCCGTTGGAAAGACTGTACGAGAATTATAATTGCATATCTTACTATTTTGTTTTCCATTGCCGTTGTTCTCACGATACTTTGTATTTCGGTAATGAAAATAGTAAATATGGATTATCTAATAGGTTCTGTATATGAAATGAATAATCTCATAGTGAGCGTTGCCGAAATTGCCGTAATGTATCTTTTGGCAATCATTCTTCCGCATAATATCATTAAAACGACATCACCTGTTGAAACGATAAAAGAAAACTGAACAGTCAAAAACACTTCAGTTCCTTGAAAAATCAAGTAACTGAAGTGTATAAACACAAACTCATGCGTGTTACTGAGATTTAATCTTCATCAGGTTCTTCGGGCATATCCCAGTTGTGATACACATTCTGCACATCATCATTGTCATCGAGTATATCAAGGAGTTTCTGCATTTTCTCGGCAGCTTCCTCGTCTTCTATTTTTGTATAAGTCGATGGTATCATGGAAACATCTGCAGATACAAATTCATAGCCTTTTGCTTCAAGAGCTTCCATCACTTCTCCGAAGTCTTCAGGCTCTGTATATATTTCATACACATCTGCTGATTCCGATGAAAAATCCGCAGCACCTGCTTCCAGTGCATCTTCCATAACTTTATCCTCATCATTGTCTTCTTTTTCGATCACGATAAGACCTTTCTGAGTGAACATGAAAGAGACACAGCCTTGTGTACCGAGATTGCCGCCGTATTTATCAAAATAGTGACGTATATCACCTGCTGTACGGTTTCTGTTGTCGGTCAGCGTTTCAACGATAACAGCGATACCGCAAGGTCCGTAACCCTCATATGTAATTGCCTCATAATTGCCGCCATCGGCACTTCCTGCTGCCTTTTTGATGATACGCTCAATGTTGTCATTAGGCACGTTATTTGCCTTTGCCTTTGCGATGCACTCACGCAGCTTTGAGTTGGAGTTCGGATCGGCACCGCCGCCCTCTCTTACTGCAACAGCAAGTTCTCTTCCTATTTTTGTAAATATCTTCGCTCTTGCACCGTCTGTTTTTTCCTTTTTACGCTTTATGGTACTCCATTTTGAGTGTCCTGACATACAATAGCCTCCTGTAAAAATTGTCTTACTTATTCTATCACATGATATGAAAAATATCAAGTGCAGACTTTAAAAAATTTTTTCCGCCCGGTGAGCGGATGTAAATTTTATCACGCCTTTCCAAAAATATTTTATTGCAAATCTGACTGCTTTTTAATATTATGTAGTGAGAATATATATTTTGGGGAGTGAACTGCCGTGAATATCGAGAAAATAGATACCCGCCGTATCATCATCTCACTTTGCGAAAAAGATATGCAGAATTATGCCGTGACATTTGATAGTCTGAACTTTTCCGAAACACATTCCAAGACCGTTCTTACCGACATCATGAAACGTGCCGCCGAAACTACAGGCATTGACTTCAAAAATAAGAAGATCATCATAGAAGCACTCAGATATGATACAGGCTGTCTTCTTTTGCTGACGGTCGCACGCAAACGCAAGACCTACCGTGTCAGATACGGCACTGAGACCTTTATTTTCCGATTTTCTTCCGCAGAAACATTTCTCTCCTGCATAAAAGCCTTGTACTATATGCAGAAAGACCGCTTTTTCAGTTCGGCATACCTGTATGACAACAGCTATTACCTCATCATAAAAACTTCTGCACAACTCAAAAACAAATATATTAATACGATCGGTGAGTTCTCCACAGGCTATGCCAAAGGCAATATATTACATTCCTTTCTTTCGGAACACGCCAAACCCTTGCATCTGAATAATGCCGTTCAGCATATAGGAAAAAATCTGTAATGATATATAAGTCACTATACACAAAAATAACCTGTTCTTTATGAACGATAAGTAAATTTTAATACAAAGTGTTGAAATCACAGGTGATTTGTGATATGCTTTAGATAGCTTTATTGGCGGAACTTTTAAAAATTTTTATTCAAGGAGGAATTTTCATGAAAAAGTCAAGCGAAACCTTACGCAGAATGCTTGCGATCGCCCTTTGCGTGGCAACCATAGGCAGTGCAGGCATGACTACTGCCGTAGGCTCTTTTGTCGGCTTGAACACAAGTGTAAGTGCTTCTAATACCGTTATCGTCACTTACGGCGATTTCACTTACTACCTGTATTCAGACCATACCGCAGAGATCGCAAGCTACAACGGCACAAAAGACCTTTCTACAAAATCTTTGGGCTGTCCGTCCGTTGTTTACGCCAAAGACCTCGATCAATACTACTTCAACGGCTATACGGGTTCTTATACCATTACACGCTTACAGGCAAGTGCTTTCAACGGCTGCAAAATAAGAATACTCGGTCTACCGAACAGCTTGCAGACGATTTTTGACGGCTTCTGGAATGCCGAAATAGGCTGTTTCTCAATATCTACCAATAACAGTTATTTCACTACGGATTCCGCAGGTGTCCTTTATAACAAGAGCAAAACTACTCTTATGGCATATCCCTCGAAACCGTCTCTTTACGGTGCTACAAGCGGATTCTTCTTGGCAAATACCTGTACGAAGATCGATAACTGGGCTTTGACCAACTGCAAACTTACTTCCATCACGGTTCCAAGTACCGTTACTTATGTCGGCAGAGGTGCTTTCCAGAAATCAAGCATACAGACCATTACCTTTGAAGGCAGTCCGGATTTTTGGGAGGCTAATGCCGATCAGGTAGGCACCTTTGACGATGCCAACAGCCTTTATAAGATCACCATCAACGGTACGAGCGGCAATTATGCCACCGACAGTTACGGTATGCTCTACAACAAGACAAAGACTAAATTGCTTTTGTGTCCGTACGGCAAGACTTCCGCTTTCTCCGTTGCAAGTACCTGTACGGAGATCGGTGCTTATGCGTTCCAATACTCCAACTGCAACGGTCCCGTTATCCTCGACCAAGTCACAAAAATAAATGACGGTGCTTTCTACGGAAAGAAATCCAATTTCAAAGTTTACTGTCTTAAAGGTACGGCAACCGAAACTTACTGCAAAAACAACAATATCCCTTATGCATATCACTATGAATATACGACAGCTTCAAACGGCGTGACTATAACAGGTTATCATGGTCCTTATGCAGGTCCGTCAATGCCTGCTAAGATTCTCGGTAAACCCGTTGTAGCCATCGGTGCGGAGGCTTTCAAGGGCAATACTACCTTGCAAGGAGTTTATTCTCTCCCCTCAACCCTTACATCTGTCGGTGACAGTGCTTTCTACGGCTGTACAAGTTTGAAAAACCTCAGTTTGCCGAGTGCCGTTACAAGTATCGGCAAAAAAGCCTTTTATAATACTGCCATTACGAGTTTCTATATTCCAACCAGTATGACGACTATCGGTGAAGAAGCTTTCTACGGCATGAAAAAACTCGAAAAAGTAACCATTCCGAGCAAAGTTACTTCTATCGCTACTTATGCTTTCGGTTTTGACAGTTCTCTTACAAGCGTTTCTATCCCGAATAATGTAACTTCTGTCGGATTTGCGTCTTTCTACGGCTGTTCAAATCTTGAAAGTCTTACTATCGGAACAGGTCTTAAAACCATCGGCACTGCGGCTTTCTGCAATACCGCATTGACTTCACAGTATATTCCGATAACCGTTACATCTGTAGGCGGTTATGCTTTCGGTTATAAGTATGTCGACAACCAATACACTCGTGAAAATAACTTTACGGAAATTTCCGGTTATCCCAGTACGGCTGCACAAACTTACTGCACAAATTATAATGTTCCTTTCAAATCATTGATCGAATATAAAAAGAGCAGTGACAACAAGAGTATTATTATCACAAAGTATAAAGGCACGGAAACAAGTCTGACTATCCCGTCAAAAATCGACGGTCTGCCCGTTACATCTATCGAAAAACGTGCTTTCAACGGAAACACCACTTTACAGACGATAACCCTGCCCGATACAATGACAACAGTATCTCCGTATGCTTTCTACGGTACTTACAATCTGAAAAAAGTCGTTCTGCCTTCTACTATCACTTCTATCGGAGGTTATGCGTTTGAGTTCTGCAACAAACTCACAACTATAAACTTCCCGGGTGCTCTTACATCTATCGGTAACGGTGCTTTCTACGGCTGTACAAGTCTTACATCTGTTTCTTTGAGCAGCACGGCTCTCAAATCATTAGGCAGCAGTTCTTTCTGCAATACCGGTCTTACAAGCGTTACTCTCCCGAAGACAGTTACAAGTATAGGTGACCACGCTTTCGGTTTCACCTACAAAGACAGTGAATTTGCAAAAGTTAGCGGTTTTACCATTACAGGCTATGCCTATACGGCGGCTGATACCTATGCAACAAACAATTACATCACTTTCAATCCTCTCTATGAAACTCTCGTAAATAATACAACTATTACTAATACAGTTATCAACCTCGGTGAAAGCATAAAGATCAATTTCGCTTCAACAGGCGGTAAAAAACCGATAACTTATGCGGCTATGTATTCGCTTGACGGCGGCTCATCTGTTTCGATATGCTCATACAGCGAAAATACTTCCGCAACATTTACACCGACAAAAGCAGGTACTTACACCATTTACACATACGCAAAAGATGACAGAGGAAACTTTATCCGCAAAGATCTGAATTTGACAGTTGAAACCCTGCCCGTTCAGAATACCTCAACCATCTGGATAGGCGAAAATGAAGGTCAAACAAACCTCACCGTTGATGATACAGTAGGTATCGCAGCTTCCGCAACAGGCGGCAACGGCGTTTACAAATATTCCGTATACTACCATAAATCAGGTTCAAATGATTGGCAGACAGCTATCGAAGATACAACGAAAACCAATATATCTTTCCATCTCTCCGATGAAAACGGCGAAGTTCAGACAGGTTATTATGAGATAAATGTCGTTGTTTTCGACACCGACGGTAAGACTTCTTCAAAGAATTTCCTTGTCAACGTATATGACAGGCTTGTAAATGATTCCTATGCAAATGCAGAAGAAGTTACTGTCGGCGAAGAGATAACAGGCTATCTCGGTGCAAGCGGTGGTGCAGGCGATTATACCTATACTGTTAAAGCAAGATACAACGGCGGTGAATGGACAACGCTCGCTGAGAACATTACAAAAGATTTTTACTCTTATTCACCTTCTCTTGCAGGAGTATATGATGTAGAAGTCACCGTAAAAGATTCTATCGGAACAACTGCCGTAAAAGAATTTACCTTTACGGTCAAAGAGGAATCAAAAGAATTACAGAATACTTCCACCATCTCCGTTGAGGGCGAAGTTTACAAGAATGATGTCATCACTATCTATGCAAGTGCAAAGGGCGGTACAGCTCCCTATACCTATGCCGCATACTGCAAGAAAACTTCCGATACAAAATGGACTACTCTGCAAAACTTCTCTTCAAATGCAAATATCGAGTTTGCACTGACCGATGTTGCAAATTATGAAGTATGCGTGAAAGTAAAAGATGCAGCAGGTACTGTTGAGAAGAAATACTATGAACTGTCCGTCATAACAAACGGTGAAGAAGAACTTGCCAACACCTCAAAAATGTCCGCTGAAACTATCGGCAAGGGCGAAAGCGTTACATTGACAGGTTCTGCAACGGGCGGTGCAGGCAGCTATACCTATTCATTCCTCTACAAGAAAAAGACCGATACAAAGTGGACAACAAAACAGGGCTTTACCGCAAATAATGTTGTTTCCATCACTCCTGCAAGTGCAGTTGTTTATGATGTATGCATAAAAGTTAAGGACAGTGCAGGCACAATAGAAAAGAAATTCTTCACCTTGACCGTCACTGAACAGCAGCAGATAGAACTTCAGAACAATTCTACTATAGTATCACTTGATATTGTCAAAGGTCAGGATATAATTGTAAACTGTGAGGCAACAGGCGGTTCATCTCCCTATACCTATGCAGTCCTCTACAAGAAAGCTGCCGATACCAAGTGGACAACAAAACAGAACTTTACAGCAAATACTTCTGTGAACATCACTCCTGCAAGTGTCACAGAATACGATGTATGCGTAAAAGTAAAGGACAGCACCGGTGCTATCGTTAAGAAGTTCTTTAAAGTAAATGTCACCAACCCCGAAAAGCTCACAAGTACCTCAACGATCTCTGCAACGACCATCACAAAAGGTCAGACCGTGACTGTATACGGCGTTGCAGTCGGCGGCAAATCTCCTTACACATATGCAGTTCTCTACAAGAAAGTTGCCGATACCAAGTGGACGACAAAACAGAACTTCGACACTAATGATACCGTTACAGTTAAACCCGCTTCCGCAACAGATTATGATGTCTGCATCAAGATCAAAGATGCCGAAGGCACTATTGTAAAACACTTCTTTAAAGTTACCGTAAAATAATTTGAACTGACTGCCGCCTGCAAGGAAATATCTTTGCAGGCGGTTTTGTTTGGGAAATTTCAGAACAAAGTTTATTTTTTTGCATAAAATAAGTCCTTACTGCCCATATTCCTATCATAAAGCATGAAAGGACGATACATATATGAAACTTTTATTCAAAAGCATGATCTGCGGTTTTATCATTTCCTGTCTGCTGTCTATGACGGGATTTTGCAGTGTGTGTGAGGATATTCAAAAAGATGTTTTCCGCCTGCATATCCTTGCAAACTCCGATACACAGCAGGATCAAACTCTCAAATTAAAAGTCCGTGACGGTATACTTGACTATACGGCGGAGCTTTTCAAAAACTGCCAAAGCCGTGAACAAGCGATCGAAACTGCTGAAAAAAATCTTGACAGCATAAAAGCAAAATGTCAGGCATTAATAATTGAAAACGGTTTTGATTACGGCGTGGAAGTCTATACGACAAAGATGGATTTCAATACAAGAGTGTATAAAAATTTCACACTGCCTGCCGGAAAATATGAAGCTCTGCGTATCGTCATAGGAAGCGGTCAGGGACATAACTGGTGGTGCATGATATATCCTGCCCTGTGCATTCCCTGTGCCCAAAAAGAACAGCCCGAATCATCCCTTGACAGTTCCGAAATGGATGTTATATCCAATTCCGAACAGTATGAGATAAAATTCAGGCTGGTTGAAATTTTTGAAAATATATGTTCACTATTTGAAATCAGGAATGAGGAATATTCCTGACTTTATCAACGCCACACACTGTAATTGGACTTTTGATTTTTCTTGACATCATAAAGTCTTGTATCAGCGTGTTTAAGGGCAATGTTCATGCTGTCCTGATCGTAATGTTCTTCTGATGCGATGCCTATTGAGCAGGATACACGGTGGTTTTCGGGAATATTGATCTTCTCTCCTACCGCAGACTGTATTTCGGGGATAAAGTGATAGCTCTTATCTATGGCTTTATATATAGACTTTGCCAATTCGATACCGTCCTCTATCTCATGTTCGGGCATGACGATCAAAAACTCATCTCCGCCGTATCTGACGATATAGCCGTTGTTCTTGGTGACACGTTCAAAGAGTCTGGAAAAGGCTATAAGTATCTCATCACCGACATCATGACCGAAAGTATCATTGCAGAACTTGAAATTGTCGAGGTCAATGTACAGAAGTGTGAAACAGACATCTTTCCGCTTGCCTTTTTCTACAAGGGCGGTGTAATCATCTATTTTCTTAGTAAAGCCCTGTCTGTTGAGCAGACCTGTCAAAAGGTCTGTAACTGCACTCTGCTGGAGTTTTTTGTTCATTTGGTTTATCTCATCACGGGCTTTTATTCTGTAAAGTGTATCTGCCATCTGGCGAAGGGCTGACTTGAATATGGTCAGATCATTCCTGTCAAGGAAGATGATACCGCCTGTCATATTTTCATGAAGTTCTATGGTTGCTATCATGAAGCCTGTCAGTTCATCACCCTGAGAAAGAGGTATGCTTGCAAATGATACTATATTATTGACACCGTAAACTGAAAGAATCGCTGTATATTCATAGAATTCCCTGTCGAAGCGTGAGGCAACGACTTCTTTTTTGTGCTTGCTGAAGTACGCTGTGAGATCCTCAAGCATTTCCTGATCCATTTCTATTTCTCCGCTGTTATATCTGATAACAGGCTTTTTATCCACAACTTCAACATAAAGGATACTGTCTATGTTATAGTTGTTTTGCATGGTTGTCATGCAGTTTTCTATTATATCGTTATATGTAGAATCATTCTTGCTGCGGAGTTCCTGCCATGCGACCAGAAAATCCAATCCCTTTTTGGCATCGGCATAAGCCACCTTTGTTTCAGAGATCTGTGCAAGTTCCTCTATTTTATATTTTGTCACCTTTTCAAGAGGAAGATCGCTGTTTTTGGGCGGGATCATAGGGTGCTTATGCAGCTTGGCGAAAAGAAGCTCTTCTTTATGCTTATATCCGTTTCTGCTGCAAAACTCCATACATTCTTCAAGGATCTGTGTTGCCATATCAGGCTTGCCGCACTGCTCATATAGATCAGCCTGTTCCATAGCAAACATGGTGTATACAAAGAACCACAGACCTTCCGTTCTGAGCATATGATATTTTGCCTTGTCAAAATACTTCTGAGCCTTTTCGGGATCATCTGACTTTTCAAGCAGACCGTTGCAGAAGTAATAGAAAAACATATCGTCATCCCAGAGGAAGAAACGGTTTTCCGCATCTGAATGTATGACATGATAAAGTACATAATACATCTTGTTCAGATAGAAATGTGCATTATACTCTATTCCCATCTTATAGCTGCAATAAACGATCATTCCGTAGAGCTTCGACATATTACAGACTCTCATTCTTTGCAGCTTTATCGATTTGAGCAGCTTCAAACAGTAAAGAAGATAATTATAAGCCGTCTCATACTTGTCCGCAAGAATGGCATTGATAGACATATTATAGAGTGTCTCAGCCACATAATATGTATTTTTCTGTTTGTTAAAAAGTTCAAGAGCATCATTAAAATAATTGTTTGCCCTGACGAACTGTTCACTGACGATCCTGTTGAATCCGAGACCGTTATAAATAGAGGCTTCCTCAAATATATTATCCTGTCCTTCGATTATCTCCAGACATTTTTTATAGTAATAGTCAACGTAAGCAAAGCAGCCATAGCCCTGTGCAAGAAACACATTTTTCATCCATGCCGAAATGATGAGACGGTCATTCTTGAGCATTTTTGCAATAGACATAGCTTTTTTGAAACTTTCCTGCTCTTCGCAGTTCTTGGCATCGTCCACAAAGTTTTCCTTTGCATTGCAGCAACCGAAAAACAGTATATGTGCCAGATGATTATACATCTTGTATTCCATAGCTTTTTCGATGAAGTCATCAAGTTCACTGCTTTCGATAGTCCTGTCCCAACGATAAGAATTGTTCCAGCCATCGAGTTTGCAGATATACTTCAAAAGGCGGGCAGAAAATATATATCTGTCGGACTCGCTTTTTCGGGCTATCTTCATGCACTTATCCGAATTTTTCTTTGCAAGATTCGGCTGTCCGGCATATACCTCACATAATGTGAGAAGATAATGATACTTGAAAGTATATATGATATTGGGATGCTTGTTATTGACACTCTTCAGTTTTTCACACATCATCAGTGCTGTCGTTATATTCATATCATAGAGTGCCGCAGTAGCGTATAAGATATAAAATCTCGCCCTGCTCCTCATACTGATGTTGACCTTATCGGTCATTATCTTTTCATAGACCGTTTTCAGATAATGCATTGCCTGTTTGATGGCAAGCGTCTGTATCATGTTGTTTATCAGCAGGAGATAATTCTGGAAATCTGCCGAAGAAGGCTCAAAGCTCTCATTGATATTGGCGGCGGTCTGGGCATCCTGCATATTCCAGTCAAGCATATAGTTCATTTCTTCAATGCTTCTTACAAGTGTCTTCCACGTTTCAGCCATGTACGACGGAACAGTGTATGCCTCATTGTAGTTGGCAAGAAAGGATATATTGTCATAGTGCTTCCTGATAAACTCTATCAGAAAGTTGAGCGTTGAATTTTCCGCAAGGTGCAGTCTGTTGAGTACAAGCAGAAGCGTATGCTCCTTTGATACATACTCCAATATCTTGACAAGCGATGAGGCAAACTGCTTTTTCTCATACTCAGCCTCGACAACGATGACATCTTCGGCTCTTTCACACTCACCTGTCATGATATAACTCGAAATTGCGGAACGGCTCTGATAGTAAACATCCGCACTCTCAAGAAAATTTTCTACCGGCACTTTGAAATAGAACTTGAAATAAAGCTGCTTTACCCACGATAAAAACGGTTCGTAAGCCTCCTGCATACGATTGGAACTGAATTCGTGATAAAGCAGTTCAATTTTGCTGCTGCTGCTGGCAACAGCGGTCTGTATATTCTCAACGGGAACATTCAATGTATTATAATGCTTTACAAAAAGAATACTGCTGTGCCTTTGTTCAAGACTGTGTGTGATCGAATCAACGATCTTTCTTGTATATATCTGTGAACACGATTCCATCAAAAACGCCTCCCATGTACAATATTATACCAAACAAAAAATTTTTTTTCAATTATAAACCCAAATTTTTTGTTAATTTTTTATTAACAAATATTCTTACCTTGACATCATTTTGATTAAGTATTACAATATCATTAGGTTAGCTATAAAAAACAGGGGTGAAATTATGCCAGAGGAAAAAACAAAAGTCCTTGAAGAAAAAAATATACATTTGTGGTCTGAGGACTCACCGATCGCTGTCTGCACACAAATGCTTGCACTCGATATAGACAAGGCAGAACTTTTTGCAAGCTTCAAACTCATGAATCTCCAACCCGACAATATAAAAGATATTATATTTGACATCATCTGCTATGACGCTCAAAGACAGGTCATCGACACTTTATACAACATATCTTACACGGGATTCGATGTGGTCAGAAATATCGAGTTCGGTTACGGAAGGAAAGTGCCTGTCAGAAATCAACAGACACGAAGTGTGGAATTTGTCCTCAAAAGTGTCATCAATTCCAACGGTCATACATGGGTAAACACAGATGGAAAAAGATTTGATATTGCTCTTGAACAGGAAAGCATTTTCAAAGCACAGGGTGACTTGAACAAGCAATTCCTTGAGATATGCACACGAAGCGGTATAGACGGTACGACATTCTCCTTACAGCCTGTGTTCCATGAAAAATTTTGGCTCTGCGGCTGCGGCTGCTTTAACTGGGCACACGAAGAGATATGTTCGGGCTGCGGTGTAGGCAGAAAGTGGCTCGAAAAAAATACAAGTCTTGATGTTCTCCAAAAGCAGTCGGGCTTTGAGGAACAGCAAAGAGAAGAAATGAAACAGCAGTATGCGGAATTTGAAAAATACGAGAAAAGAAGTCATGTCCAAACAGAAGAATTTGAAAAAAGACGTACCAACTATCAGAAACAGCTCAAAAAACAGCAGCGTAAAAAAAATTCAAAGGGTATCATAATCACGATCATGATCCTGATATTGATCTCTGCAGCAGTATGCGGTGTCATATTTTTTGTTATGCCGTCGGTAAAATATAAAGCCGCAATGAATGACTTTGAAATGTACAGATATGAAGAAGCCATTGAAAAATTCACCGAGTTGGGTAACTTTGCCGACAGCAATGATTTCCGCTTGAAATCGATCTACGGATATGCATTTTCCCTGTGCAACGGCGACGATCCGGAAAAAGCTGCAGAACTGTTTGAGAGTCTTGGAAATTACAGCGATGCTCCCGACAAATATCTTGAAGCGAGATATAAGCTCGGTCAAAAAAAGTATAACGAAAAGGAATATATTGCCGCTGCCGATATATTCCGTTCTCTCGGTGACTACAGCAATTCTGCCCAGTGTGAAAAACAGTGCTTCAGCCGTATTTACAGGGAAGCACAGGGCAATCTTGTCGCCAATACCAAAGACAGCCTTGAAAAAGCCTATGAACAGCTCACCTATATCGGCAATTACAAGAAATCCGCTGAGCTTCTCGATAAATGCATCTATCTTCTGGGAAACGTCTATTACGATGATTTCCGTTACGGCAATGCCATCGAAAAATACCTTTCCATCCCCGAATATGAGGATGTCAAAAAGATACTCGGTAATATCAGAACACTTTCCGATCTGCTCAACAACGCTCCCAAAGATAAATATGCTGCATGGCTGTGCAACGGACTGCACTGTACCAAATGCAAAAACAATGATGCCGTTTACTGTCTGAAACTCGGAGTGAACGGCGATGTCGTCTTTTATGCGGAGTGTACCGAAAACAACAAAAAACTCTTTGAGGAAAAAGGCAAGTTCAGACTTGAAAACAACATTATCAAACTGATCGATACCGAAAACGAAGCTAAAGACCTTCTGAGAGTAAGTTCACTCAAATCAGGTGAAGATCCCGTACTTTCAGTTGAGATAGCCGATCCTTTCGATAAAAACGTCACATCGCTCCAACTGCATCCAAACCTGTAATATATGGAGAAAACTATGAATGAAAATGATATAATCGAAAAAATGCCTGCAACTGAAACCATTCTGACTGTTGCAGATGCCATGCGGCAGCTCGGTGATCCGAGCAGGCTGCGTATTTTCTGGCTTTTGTGCCATTGTGAAGAGTGTGTCATAAACATAGCCGCCGCTACGGAAATGTCAAGTCCTGCGGTATCGCATCATCTGCGTCTGCTGAAAAATGCCAAACTCATCTCTGCTACCCGTCACGGCAAAGAGATGTATTATCGTGCCGCCGATACCCCTATGGTAGACAAACTCCATCATACCATTGAAGATATTGCAAAGATATCCTGCCCCGAATGGCACGACAAATTTAATTAGTGCGGGGTTTCATCATCAACAAAAAGCGGTCTGTATGTTGATCCATACAGACCGCTTTTTTTAATTGTACGTTGTCAATTGCTTCATGAGTGACAAGACATCATTGTAGGCAACAACATCAAGATGTGCAATGCTGTTTCTCGCATCCTTGACTTTCTCAAGGAACTGAAGTTCTTTTCTCGGAAAGACATTATGACTGAGACATAGGTGATAAAGCTGACCTATCTCAAGTTCAAATATGTTATGTGTCTTATAGGCATTCAGCGGATACTTCTTCAATATATCGGCATTTTCAGATATAAAACGGCTTCTGAACTGCTCGATCAGCGGAAAAAGTATTTTCACCTGTGCTTTCCAAAGAGATTTTTTTACTCTTGTCTCAATGTCGTCACACGGAATACCGTACTCTTTGAATATCTTTTTGGCTATGTTAAGGGTGTTGACGGGCAGACTTCCCTTATATTCTGCAAGTCTGCCTGCCGCTTCAACATTTTCTCCTGCAAGCGAAACGGCTGTTTCAGCGATATACTGCTTTTGACTGATAGAGCAATTCTGCTCCGACATTATCGTCATGCAGAGCATCAGCGTATCAAAGTCATTTATAGTCGCATCATGGTTTATGCACTCCACCGAATAGCCGTTTTCTCTGATATACTCCCCTATATTCGCTCCTCCGTCCCTAACGAAGATCACAAATACCCCGTGTTCGTCATACTCGTCAAAACACGCTCCATATTCCTCTGCAAAGTCTATCCATCTTTCCGGCATATCACAATCCGATATATCAAGAATGACATTGCTTTTGTTAAGTGCAGCTTTCGGATTTCCTGCAAGGAATTTGGCAACGGTATTTTCGGCTGACGGCCAGTAACGGCTTCCTTCCTCGTCACTGCAATATTTCTGTATGATATATTCATCAGGTTCTCTGTCGCTTTCGGGAACATGGATACTTGTTTTCATATTCGGGCTGTCTTTTTCTATGTCCTCAACGATGTTTCCGATAAGCTCATCTTTCCATGCAATGTCCCTTTGATACAGAACAACTGCCGACTTTCCATCAAGCACCGAATCGGTTATCTCCTGTGCAAAGTTTGAGGGATTTGTCAGACGCTTCCACCATATTTCCTCTATTCTCATTCAGTCCTGCCCCCCATGTACTTTGAAAGCTCTGTATTTACATCTTCCCTTGTACCGAGAAGCTCACGGAATCCCTCTGTTGAAAACATATAGAAATCATCTTTTGAAGTGAGGATATTCAAGTCCCACATTTCTTTGAAAAGTTCCGTGATCTGTTCTTTAGTATATCCGAGAATGATGTTTATTTCATCACTCTTTGCCTTGCTGATGACCTCTTCTATTCTAAATCCTGTCTGTCTTTCATCTTCGGGCTTGTTTTCCTCTTCATAATAGAGATAGGCAAGTATCAGAGCGATCACATAATAAGGACTGTTTTCCTTTCCCTCGACTTCAAGTGTCATTGTAACCCGCATAATCATCATTGGTCATGGCAAGAATGAGTTTTTGTCCGTAGAGGTGTATCAATCCGGGGAAATAGTTGGTCTTGGCAAGAATGAGATTTATTACCTCATCACTGAATACAAAGCCGAGATATGCCAGAGAATGAGTTAAAAGTTCGGTCGCTTCGGGACGTTTGAACGGATATATAACGCAGGATTCAAGATGTGCAAAATCCGAGTTGTTGGCATAGAACTCATGGTCAAATTTTGAAAGATTATGCAGACCTGCCAGCACAAACTTGAAGTTTGATGAAAGCATCTCTTTGAGCAGGGTGATCGGACGGTAATCGATCTCTTTACTGCTTGCAATAAAGTCATCTGCTTCGTCAAGCATCAGGAGAAGATAGGAAATACGGTTTTCTGAGTTCTGGTCTTTCAGACGTTTCCTGATATGCATACAGAGCATATCCCAATCACTGCATTCCGAGCCTTCGGGCAGTATGTCATTCATGACAAGCTCCTGTGATACACGCAGGGCAGCTTCTGTATAATTTCTTCCTTTAATGCTTATGACAACAGCTCTCTGATGTTCACTGCCGTCTATCTCGTTGGCAGCCATCTTGAGAAGTGAACTTTTACCGAGCTGTCTGCCGCCGTAGACAAGGTTGACACCGCTGTAAGATTCGATCTGTTCAAGTTCTTCCTTTCTGCCGGTAAAGAGTTCGGGCGGCATATCAGCATTGGGCTTGGGACAGAACGGTTGATTATAAGCAAAAGGCATACCTGCCGCCATAAGCATACGGCTTATACTGTTTGCCTGATAGTGCTTTGCAAGGTACAGGAGCAGTACCCTGTCTATCAGCAGAAATGTCTTTGAAAGGGATTTTTCTTCCTTGATCTTTCGTGCAAAACGTCGTCTTTCCTCTTTGCTCAAAGCCCAGTTGAGCATTACGACGGTATTCTGTGAAACGCTGTTCACCTCACGGAATTTGTCTATAAGCTGATCGGTATTGAAACGCCCGTCAAGGAAAAGGACTCTGATACCTTCATTTTCGGGAAGCGAGCCGAATGCAGGTATCGGATGAGGATAGTTTACCTTACCTGTTTTTTTCCTGACGGTGACGGTATACATATCTTCATTGGCAGAAGTTATCTCTGAAGCGTCCTCAACGGCAAAGCCGAGTTGTGACATGATCTTTGACACTCTTTCGGCAGTTGCAGGCTTGGAAGCAGGCCAGTTCTGTATAAGAGAAGTACCGCCACGCAGTTCTTTATTTACACCGTACATATTGCTTGCTTTCTGCAAAGCTCTGTCCACATTCCTTGTATTGTAGTAGGAGCAGAGTGCTTTTTGCAGACTGCTGTTGGAGTCCGATGATACTGCACGATGCAATGTTTCATATTCTGCCATGAAATTTCTGAATATCCCTACAGGTTCCTTGGCAAAATCCGTGATACTTTTGATGTCGCCTCTCCTTATGCAGTTGAGGATATTTTCTGCAATGGAGAAGTTCCTGTCCTCAATGTATTCTTTTATTTTTTCCTTGCTGTAAATGCCGAAGTCATAGTTCTCGTCATTGGCAATGTCGTTGAGCTGCTGCATGAGTCTGTTGGCAGTAGATTCCGCATTTTTTGCGATATTCTGTTTATATGCCTCTATGATGTCACTGAAAAATCCGAAATCACAGCTTGCCATTGAAAGAGAGTACCATGCATCGATATTCTTTGCGATAAAACTCTTATAGCCTGTGATATTGGAGATACTGCCATAGCTTTCATAGAGTTCGAGTTCATTTTTGAAATCCTTGTAGTAGTGTGCGGTACGCTGCTGACTGAGCCTTACGCAAGTGTCAAAATATTCAAATGACGAGTGTTCGGCAACGTCCCTGTCATTTTTGTAAACGGCATAATTCCTGATAAGATTGACCGCACGAAAATCATGGTTATGTATATTGTCACTGAATATCTGCTGAACTCTGTACTTGAAGTCGGGCAGTTTCATCTGTGCATGGGCTTTGAGCCTTGCAAATATATTGAAATCGGGAAGATCACTGAATGTTGATGAAATATCGGGTACATAGTTATCGTCAAGAAGTATCTCTCCGCTTTTCAGAAAATCAACGTACATATATTTCTTTTCAGCCTTGTCATAAGTCCCCTCGACCTTTGCCAGAAGCTCCGAGACCGCCGTATTCAAGCTGTAAATACCCCAATCAAACTTGATTTCAAGGCTGTCTTGGGTAAGTTCGGTCAATTTTTCCAAATTGTCAATTATATAGTCACGGTACTCCTCATAGACCTGTATATAATATTTGTTCGTCACAATATCAGCACTTGCAGACACTTCTATCCATCTGCATACACAGTCTATCACCCTTTTGAGCATGACAACGATGTTGTTTCTCTTTCCGCCCTTGAGGTTGTCATAAGGTCTGTTAACGTGCCTGTTTTCTGACAGGATGATCTCTTTGGACTCGTCCCACTTCTCATCAATGAACCTGTCAATTTTCTTTATATCTGTATTTTCAATGCTGAGTTCTTCTTCATTTCTCATGAAGTTCTCAAGCATGGTCTTTTTGATCTTAGCCGCCTTTGAAACATCATTGGCACATACAGCATCAAGAGCCTGTTTGAGAACGCTCCTGTCATCATTGAAGATAAGTTCTCTTGTACGTCTGACTCTGCCCTGACTTTCCATTGCTTTTACTCTTCCGCTGATGTACTCCGCACATTCATTTGCATCTTTTATAACAGACTCTGCCGCCTTGTTCTTGATATTGTAGTCTGCAAACATATCAATGCAGTAAGCGGTCTTTTCCCTGAATTCACAGAATACTTTAGCAAGTGCCGACACCGCTGCAGTGTATTCTCTTTCGGTCTTTTCACATTCCGATATGAGTCTTTCGGCTTCAAAGGGCTGTATTGAGACATTTCCGAATGTTTCCCTGAGCAGAGCCGCCGCAAATAAAGCATGACTGTATGACGGCATGGAAACACAGCAGTTGGCATAGTCAAACAGAAGTTTTTCAGTATTCTGCTCATGTGCAAGACCGTATGCGGAAAAGGCGGTATTCACCAGCCTGCTTGCAGATATGACAGAACTTGTCACAGGCATATCAGAATAATCCGATACTTTCATGCTGTCGCTGTTTTCACATATCCCTGCCGCTGCCGCAAGATAGGTTATCATACAGTAAAGCTGATCGGGATTGAAGGAAAGGGCAGTTTCAATGACCTCTCTGTCACCTTGGATAAGCTGTTCAAATGCCCCGTCATCACTGTATTCCGCTGTTATAACATCTTCGGCTGATGTTTCTTCTTCCGTGATGATCTCACTTTTCGTTTCTCCCTGTTCCTGAACAACGTCACCTTCACTATTATCACTTTCGGCTTCAACGGAAATTTTATTCTGTTCTTTAGCAAGGGCTTCAAGTTTCTTCTTCAGTTCAACTTTTTTAGGATTGTTTCCCGATGTGTCATAGAAATACTTTGCCTGCTGATAGTCACCAAGCTCGACATACATCTCCGATATTTCCACATAACTTACATCTCTTATCGTGGACTGCTTGCTGAACAGCTTGTTTTTCTCCACGAATTTTTCCATATCAAGATAGACATTGATCGCCTGTTTCAGATCACCCAGCTTCCTGTAAGCACCGGCTTTCATGCCCATGTGATGAAATCTCTGATTGTCGTCTTTAAAGACATTCTTTTCTTCCATACGGCTGATAACATTTATGCAGTCCTGCCATTTTTCGAGCCTTGTATATATCTGTATGAGAGGTATGCCTGACTTTACCGTCAATGTCAGCTTATCTGCATATTCATCTATAAATTCGACAGCTTCTTGTCTGTATTCCGTTCTTTTTTCGACACCCTGATTGAATATGGCAAGATAACACTGTACACAGCCGGAAAAGCCTTCATCTATCTTTCCCTCATCTATCAGCTTTTTGTATTCTGCAAGAGCTTCTTCATACCTCTTTGCCGTAAACAGTTTGTTGCCTTCATTTCCTCCGGCAGACTTTTCAGGCTGCTTTGACTTCATGTTGTTCTTGATTTTTTCCGCTCTGAGCTTTGAGGCAGCATATACTGACGTAAAAGATACCTCTATGGAAAGTTTTTCTGCTTTCATAGACTTTTTAGTGATATTCTTTATCATCTTGTCTATCTTGTCATCTGCAATATCCTTAAAGTCAAACTCATAGGCAGCACCGCTCAGACCGATGATCTGACCTGTTTCCCTGAAGGCATTCAAACTGACGATCTTACCCTCTGTGTCAAAGACCTGTGCCGGCGGAACAACGGCAGGTGTATTCACAGGCATTACAGCCGCTTCTGCTGCCCTTTTGGCAGGTATCTGTGATTTCTTTGAAGATATTTCCAATATAAATGACAGCACTTTATCTGCATTATATTTTTCCTTCGCCGCCTTAAGAGACTTTTTCACGGAATCTTCCTCAAATACCGTTTTTGCCTTGTCAGCGACCTGTTTTAATATCTCATATGCATAAGCCATTCTAAGCATATCTTTCGTATTGTCAAATATGAACTCAATGCCTGAAATGTCTTTGCACTTCACGCAGGATTCCCTTAGACAAGCTGCCGCTTCTTCAAGATTTTCCTCTGTATTCCCGTATAGGATATACAATGCCGCAAATGCCGCTGCTTCGCAGAATGTTTCCCCGTCATCATCCCTGTATGCCCCTTCGTATGCTGAAAGATAGGCATTTCTCATTTCATCACCGTAATAAAAATAATATGCCGCCGCCTTGAAATCCTCAAGCATTGCCGAACCGTATGCCGCCAATGCATACACTTTTTTGTAATCAGTGACTCTGCCGCTTTCGGACAGCTTTATCAGATTGTCAGATGCTATCTTTGTATTATCCCTGTTTACGCCGTCATACCTTTCATATTCGTTCAATGCTGCTTCATAAGTGGTTTTCATGAAAGCCTTGTCGCTGTCATCAAGCTGACTAAAAGCCTCCGAAAACTGCTCACCCGATACATAAAAATTCAGTTTTTTGGCTGAAACAAGCGGTTGTATCTTCGGAAATTGAGATATATCTATATCCTTTTCCTCCGATACACTTTGAATTTTTTCTGCATCGGAAACGGTAACGACATCTATTATATCAACCGACTTTCCGTGAGAGATCAAAGATACACTGTCGACCGCACTGTACCTCACTATCGCCTTCATAACTACTTGAAGAGAGATCGCATCTTCTCCGTCATTTTCCGTGACAGTTCCTTCAAGTACCTGTCCGTTTGTTTGGGTAAGCCTTACAATATCACCCTTGTTAAGTTCCGATAAAAATTTACCGAACATACCCATTATTACGCCCTCCTTAATAAATTGATCTATATATTCATTTCAAAATGAGTATCATTATAATAATAACATAAATTACTTAAAAAATCAATATTTTTTCACCAATATTGCATAATGACCATCTTTCGTATGACCGATTTTTTATTTTTAGATGAAGAAATTTTGTTGCTATTATTTATATTTTGTGTTAAAATGTTATAGTATGAAATTATTTTTTTTGGAGGTCAAAAATTATGCTTTTGAACGGTTCGGAAATTATCGCTGAATGTCTTTTGGAACAGGGCGTTGATACCGTATTCGGCTATCCCGGCGGTGCGGTCTTGAATATTTATGATGCTCTGTACAAGTACAGTGATAAAATAACCCACATTCTTTCATCTCATGAACAGGGTGCTGCCCATGCCGCTGACGGCTATGCACGCACTACAGGCAAATGCGGTGTAGTTATCGCCACTTCAGGTCCCGGTGCTACAAACCTTGTTACAGGCATTGCAACGGCTTATATGGATTCTATCCCGATGGTTGCGATAACAGGCAATGTTACGAATGATCTTCTTGCTCGTGACAGCTTTCAGGAAGTCGATATATGCGGTATCACCCTCCCCGTCACCAAACACAACTTCATCGTAAAAGATGTGAAAGACCTTGCAAACGTCATCAGACAAGCTTTCAAAATAGCCATGTCGGGCAGAAAAGGTCCTGTTCTCATAGATATTCCCAAAGATGTCACAGGTGCAAAATGCGAATATGAAAAAGCCGTTCCCAATAAGATCACGAATGAACTCATCTCCGAACAGGCTGATTTCAATATTGCCGCTGATATTATCAAAAATTCCAAAAAGCCTATGATATACATGGGCGGCGGCGTTGTCAGTGCAGATGCCGAAAAAGAATTGCTTGCATTTGCAGAAAAAATAGATTGTCCCATTGCAAGTTCAGTTATGGGCTTGGGCGGTTTCCCGTCATCTCACAGGCTCTTCATGGGTACTATCGGTATGCACGGCGGCTATGAAACGGGCAAGGCTACGGATAACTGTGATCTGATAATCGCCGTCGGTGCAAGATTCTCTGACCGTGTTGCAGGTGACAGAGATAAATTCGGCAAGCAGGCTGCTATAATACAGCTTGACATTGACAAAGCCGAGATAAATAAAAATGTCAGGATAGACTGCTGTGTATTGGGCGATCTTAAAGATACTCTCAAAAAACTTTGTGAAACAGTCGATGAGATAAAGCATACCGACTGGGTAGCACAGGTCGAAGAATGGGGCAAAAAATCGGGCGTTACCGAAACACCGAGATCCGATATTTACGCTCACCCGTATAAAGTTATAGAGGAAGTCAGAAAACTTACAAGTGATGATGATATAATCGTAACGGATGTAGGTCAGCATCAGATGTGGGTATCACAGAAATACAGATTTGAAAAACCTCGTACATGGTGTACATCAGGCGGTCTTGGTACAATGGGTTACGGCATGGGAGCGGCTGTCGGTTCGGCTGTTGCAAATCCCGATAAAAGAGTTGTTCTCTTTACGGGTGACGGCAGTTTCCACATGAATTTGAATGAACTTGCAACGGTACGTTCATATAATTTGCCTATTGTCATAGTCGTCTTGAATAACACCGTTCTCGGCATGGTAAGACAGTGGCAGAAATTGTTCTACGGCAGGAGATTCTCACAGACCGATCCCCACAGAAAAACCGATTTTGCAAAAGTGGCAGAGGGATTCGGCGTGAAAGGCATGGTAATTCACAATGATGATGAAGTTGCCGATGTTCTCGCAAAGGCTTTTGCACTGAATGAACCCGTTGTAATTGACTGCAAAATATCACCTGACGAAAACGTACTTCCGATGATACCGCCCGGAAAAACTGTTGATGAACTTATTACGGAAATGGAGTGATACTGATGGAAAAGAAACATATTATCGGACTTTTGGTGCATAATCACCCCGGCGTACTTTTGAGGGTGACAAGCCTTATTTCAAGACGTGGTTTCAATATAGACAGCCTTACCGTCAGCCCTGCAGGTATCGAGGGCTTTTCAAGAATGACTATAAGAATAAATGATGACAGTCAGGTGGAACAGTTCATCAACCAGATGATGAAGATAGTTGACGTTGAAAAAGCAGAACTGCTGCCTGAGGATCATTCCGTTGCATCGGAATTGGTGCTTGTAAAAGTAAGCTCCAACGAAGCAAACAAAAATGATATTATAGCCGTTACTTCTCTGTATCACGCTTCTGTAGTCAATATAGGCGAACATTCACTGACCTTCCGTGCATCAGGTACTCCCAGCCAGCTTGATATGCTCATAAGAGAACTGTCTGTATACGGTATTCTCGAAATGGCAAGAACAGGTATTGCCGCCCTTGAAACAGGTGACAAGTGTCTTAATGAAAATTGATGAAGTTATTTCAACATAAGATACCCGACTGAACATACATTCAGTAATATAATTGAAGAAAAAATGACTGTAAAAATTCTTTTCATATGAAAACTCTCCCTTGATATGATGTAAATATAGCATAGTGGCATATACTGTATTTGTACATTCCATAAACTGAGAGTAAAAAATATCTTAAAAGTTTTCAATAAAAAGCCTGTCCCCCGAAAAGAAGGACAGGTTTTTTTATTATTATTTGAGAACTATAACGGTACTTCCGGGCATTGTTATTTCCTGACCTGAAACAGTGAAATCTGTTACATCATCAGTTTCATCACCTGCACTGCCGCCTATGCCGAAAAAGTCATCTATATCACTTTTCGCTGCACCGCTGTCAACTGCCGCTTTCAGATAACCTCTTACTTCATTTATCTTGAAAGTATCTTCGGGAATGGTGATATTTGCAGACTTGCCCGAAAGATTGAATATTACCATGACTTTTGAGCCGTTGTATTCGGTGATATAAGCGGAAGTTTCGGTCTTGCCCAAGTCAACAGCTTTAAGAGTACCTCTTGCGATCTCAGGATTCTGATTTCTAAGGGCAATGGCTTTTTTATAGAAATTCAGAAGTGAATTTTCATCTTTCTGCTGTTCTTCAACTGATCTGTCAGGCTTGCCGTCAACACCTGCACCGGGTATCTTTGCAACATAGCCTTTTGAGTCTGTTGCCGACCAGTACATACCGGTACGCTTTTCGGGATCGTTCTGAGAGCCTGTCATGCCTATTTCCTCACCGTAATAGATGAACGGATCGCCGGGTGACATAAGATACAGTGAAGCTGCAAGACGCTTGTTTGTATCTTTGGGGATAAAGCCTGCACTTCTGCCTGTATCGTGGTTGGAGATGAAGGGAGTATCTATTGCATCGGGGTTGTTGCCTCTGATGTCGTTTTGCCAGTTTTCGAGGAACTGCACGAATCCCCATGCATCCTTGCCGTTCACCGAGGAGTTGACACGACCTGTTGCACCCTGCATATCAAAGTTGAAAAGGCTGTCAAGACCTGATTTGTAGAACTCCGATATAGTCAGTGAATCTTTCCAGCACTCGCCGACCATGTAAACATCTTCTTTCACGGTCTTTGCGTAATCATAGAGCCACTTGAGGTCTTCAATGGAGGAGGCATTGTCGGCAGAGGAGTTGCCGCTCTCGAACCACCATACTGCATCAAGTCTGAAACCGTCCACACCCACATCTGTGAGCCAGTATTTTACTATATCCTGCAGTTCTGCACGAAGACTTTCATTTTTGAGATTGAGGTCAGGCATATCGCCGTCAAACTCTCCCTCATAGAACCAATCATCAAAGCCTGCGGAGTGCCAGCCGCTTTTTTTATTGTTTTTGAGGAAGTAATAGTAATCGGCATAACCGTCTGTTTTGCCTGCTTTGAGTTCTTCAACGGCTTTTTTATACCATTCATGTGTGCGGGAAGTGTGGTTGATAACAAGGTCGATAATGACATTGATATGTCTTTTGTGAGCCTCTTCAACAAGTTTTTTCATGTCATCATTTGTACCGTAGTCCTTGTCAACGGTCATGTAGTCGGTGACATTGTACTTGTGATAGGAAGGTGACTGCATTATAGGCATGAGCCAGATACCCTCTATACCCAGATCATCTGTAGTAGACGTATCACCGTCATTGAGATAATCAAGATGTTCGGTAATGCCGTTAAGATCGCCTATTCCGTCACCGTTGGAGTCATAGAACGAATACGGGAATATCTCGTAGAAAGTCCTGTATTTGTCGTTGGAGAATTCGTATGAAACAGACTTGAAGCCGCCGTCATCAGGGACTTTCACAGAAATCTCGGTCTGAGTTGAAACAGAAGTTTGAGAAGATTCAGATTGCTGAGGAACGGTATGGTATTCTCTGCCCTGACAGCCGCAGAGGGCAGACAGCATAAAAGCAGCCATACAAGCCGAAATAATTTTTTTTGTTTTCATAATATTGTCCTTTCCGAAAATATGGATACAGGGGTAGCAAGCCCCTGCCTGACCTCGAAGGCATAGCTTTCACATAAAGAAAGCAGGGAAGCTTTCAGAAAGCGTCCCTGCTTTGCAGTTGAGAAAATTAGCCTTTAACGGCACCGCCTGTAACGCCTGCAACATAGAAACGCTGCATTATAGTGAACAGAATGGTGATAGGAACGGCGATAAGTACCGCACCTGCACAGAATACCGTAAACCATTCATGCATGGTTTCGGGCTTGAGCATTTCATAAAGTCCCATTGCAACGGTGTATTTCTGGTCGTCACCTTTCATGAAGTAACTTACGAATACATAGTCTGCCCACGGTCCGAGGAAAGTTGTAAGAGCCGTGTAAACGATAATGGGCTTTGAAAGCGGAAGAATGATGATCCAGAAGATCTGATTTCTTGTAGCACCGTCAATTTTTGCCGCTTCGTCAAGGGAACGTGGTATGGTATCAAAGAAGCCTTTGGCGATCTGATAGCCAAGACCTGCACCTGACGAGTAAACGATAACGAGTGAGAAAAGCTGTTTGCCAAGACCGATGATTTCCATGATATTGTAAATAGCAGCCATTGACATGAAGCCGGGGAACATTCCGAGAATAAGACCGAAGTTCATGAGAGTTCTTCTGCTCTTGAAACGGAGTCTTGAAAGAGCGTAACTTACCATGAGAATGATAAGAGTCGAGATAAGGCATGAGAACACAGCAACGATAAATGTATTAGTGATCCATCTGCCGTAAGGGAAGGGCATTCTGTCAATATCAAGAACGACCATGGGGCTGTTGGGATCCATAGGATCGCTCAGACCCTCCTGTCTGAAAAGTTTGATATAGTTGTCGAATGTCCATGTTTTCGGGAACATTGTTGCAAGGGATACACCCTTTTCACCGTTGAAAGACTGAAGCACGAGCCACAGGATAGGGAATATCCATACAACGACCATAACAGCAAGTATGATATATACGACGATATTGGCAATTTTTCTTTTTTTGGCATAGCCTGCCTGCATATTGCCGATGTTTGGTTGTTTTGTTGTCATGAGAACTCCTCCTCATTCTTAGTAGCCTTTGACATATTGAAGGTAATGAGAGAACCCGTAGCACAAAGCACGAATACGATAATACCGATAACTGCCGCCAGCTTGTAATCCTGTTCACTTACGGTCAGTTTGTACAGCCATGTAACGAGAAGGTCTGTCGAGCCTGCACCTGCCGAGTAGTCAACGGGCACGGGAGCACCGCCTGTAAGGAAGTAGATAACATTGAAGTTGTTGATATTTCCAACGAAAGTAGAAATAAGATAAGGTGTCATTACGAATGATATGTAGGGAAGAGTGATCTTTGTGAACTGCTGAACGGCATTAGCACCGTCTATTCTTGCACTTTCATAGAGGTCTTCGGGGATATTCATAAGGATACCCGAAACACTGAGCATGGTGTAAGGAATACCTATCCACATATTTACAACGATAACTGAAACTCTTGCCCAGCCCGTATCGGAGAGGAAACGGATGCTTGTACCCATCATAGCGTTGATGATACCCTGATTGTCAAGGAGAAGACGCATTACAAGAAGTGTAACGAACTGAGGAACTGCCGAGGTGATAACGAACATTGTTCTCCAGAAGCCCTTGTATTTAATGTCTTTCTTGTTGATGAGCAGAGCGAGAACTATACCGAGTATATAGTTTGAGAAAGTAGCGAAAACAGCCCATACGAGTGTCCAGAGGAGAACCTTTCCGAAGGTGTAGGACTTTTCGGAACTTTTGTAGAATACATCTGCAAAGTTTTGGAAGCCTACCCACCAATACAGTCGGTTGAAAGCATTGTGTGTTTTGTCGTAGTTGGTGAACGCCATGAAGATAGTGAACACGATAGGCAAGATATTGAATATCATGAGGAGAACTATCGGGAGAGTAAGGAGAGTGATGTGATAGCGTTCATCAAGGAACATTTTCATTTCCTCAACAAAGCTCATGGGCTTTCTGCCTTCCTGTATAATTTCCTGAGTAGCGAAGGCACTCTTTGTATTTACTATATAAATAACAAAGAAAGCGATGCTTATCATCAGAGTCAAAGTAAAGAACAGGAGGATCTTGTTAGAATCGTCTGCGGTGTCGGCATTGGCGATCTTTTTGAGACCGAAAATAGGATCTACCTCATACTGGATCGGAACATTACCTACAACGCCGTCAACGAGCAGGCTGGGATCGTCTGGATCTACCTGAACGCCGAAAGAATAAATTTTTGAAACATAAGTCATACCAAAGTTGATCATGAATATGAAGTATGCAACTTCAGCAGCAAGGAAGATAAGTCCCTTCATGATCTGTTTGTGTGCGATGTTACCCGCACCCATGATAACATAGGAAAGCTTTGTAGCCATATCGCCCTGAACGAATCTCAGACCATAACGCTTAAAGCCGTTTCCTATGAAAAGAAAAACGCTTTTGAAGAAATATCCTATATACAGAAAAATAGTCTTTATCGCATTAGGAATTCCTAAGAAGAATGTTTTTATCTTATAGCCGATCTGCTGACTTCTGGTCATCTGCATATAATCAAGATAATCCATTCATATACAACTCCTTCATACTTGGATTTGATTTTTTATCAAATGAGCAGCCCGAACCGTAATAACATCAGCCGGGCTGCTGCATTATCTGATATTAAATGCCATAAATATTATTAGTGCATTTTAGCTTCAATCTTAACGAGGTCTGCCTTAATTTCTTCGTCTGTAAGCTGACCTTTCTTGTTAAGGATATTTCCGCCGTAGTCACCGACACCTGCACCCCAATATTTACCGCCGACGCTCTGACCCTGTGCATGAGAGTAGGGAGCCTGTGCATCGATAGCGATACGAGCAACGTCCTGACTGATCTCTTCAACTTTAAGAGCATCGTTAGCTGTGGGGATAAGACCTCTTACCTTATAACGTCTTACCTGAGAATCAGCACAGCCGAGATAGTAAGCAAGAGCCTGTGAAGTGATCGGATAAGCACTGTATGCGTTGACACCGATAAGCTTATAGCCGCCGAATGAGTCGAGCTGTTTCTGTTGATCGTTCATAAGAACTGTGGGGAGCTTTGCAGCACCTACATTTTCTGCACCGATAGCTTCCTTGATAGCAGGACCGTTCCATGTACCTGTAACAGCAGCAGAGAGCTTGCCGTCCTTGAAGCCCTGAGCGATGTAAGCATTCTCACCTGCGGAGCCTGCATCACCTTCATAGCCCTGACCGACCTTCTCAGCGATATGGCACATAGCCTTAACTGCTGCGAGACCTTCATCTGTATTGAAGGTAGCGGTCTGCTGACCGTCTTTATATTCGATCGTACAGTCTGCTGTGAAGAAGAAGCCTGCATTGTACCACGGGTTGCTCAACGGGAAGAAGAAAGCCTTACCTGCAGCATTTGACTTTTCTATGATACCATCAAATGTAGCAACATCCTGTTCTGAAAGAACAGTCTTATCATAATACAGGAAGTAACCGTTATCGGAAGTCTTCGGGAATGCATAAGATTTACCGTTGACTGTACATACTTCGATAGCCTTAGCAGAGTTTTCGTTGATGACGTTGTTATTGAAGAGTGCAGCAACTTCGGAGATAGCACCTGCTTCAACGAGTGAAGAGAGCTGGTCATCAGCAAAGCTGAATACATCGGCACCGTCCTTAGGACCTTCAAGGATCTTACCGCCTGCCTTATCTTCACCGATGGGGCTTACCTTGATTTTGAAGGTATATCTTGTGTCGCCGTATTTTTCTTCAAACTCTTTCTTCAAACCTTCCTCAAAGCCCTTGTCATCAGATGAACACCAGAGAGTCATTTTTACAACGCCGCCTGTTTTTTCAGCCTCTGCTGCTATCTGATCCTTGATTTTTGCAATTATCTCA
>CADCCP010000032.1 GCA_902800005.1 uncultured Ruminococcus sp.
TTCTTCCGTGCCGATGTCGGTCAAAATAGCCTTTATTTCGGGATAAGGTACGGAATATCTTTGACTTAAATATCTCAATGAAGCACCGAGTTCACCATCGGGACCTCCGTATTGTGAAATAATGATTTTTGCAAGTTTGGGATTTGTCTGTTTGATATTGATGGGATATTGCAGTTTTTTTTCATAAACCCACATATATTTTGCACCTCCTCAGTTCCACGGCCACGGATCGGCGATCCATGCCCAACGATTACCTGTTTCATTTGTGGTGGTGAGAGGTCCGAATTTTTCCTCGAATTCTTCACGAAGCTTACAGCTTTTATTTTCGTAATCGGCGAGTGCCTTTGCTGCATTAACGTCATCGGGGTGGGTATCAAGATAGATATGCAGTTCCGTCACGGCAAAGTCGTATGAAGAAAGCCGTCTTAAAAGTCGTTCACGTTCATTCATCAGCCTTACCTCCATAGCCTTTATATGCCTTGAAAGGCTTGTTGAGTTCAGGGAAAAGTGTACCCTGCTGAATAGCGTGTTCAGGGGAGTAGAGTTTGCCCGCATTTTGATATGGCACATAAGCCATTGTAACGGTCGTATCGTTTGGAAAGGGCTTTATCCAGAAATCCGATTTTTGCAATTCTCTTATAACGTCCATACAAAAACTCCTTTCTGATTTCCTTACATTATATAGTATGCAGAATAGGGGGATATGTGACAAAGGGACTTGCATAAACGTGAAAATGTGATATAATAGCGGTATCATAAAGTAAAGGAAATGAGTTATGCGACAGATAGAGATAACAAAAAATGACAGCGGTCAACGCTTGGACAAGTTTCTTACAAAGAGATTTAAAAATATGCCTCAGTCTTTGATGTACAAGTATATCCGTACAAAGTACATCAAGCTGAACGGTAAAAAATGCGAGATCTCAAGCCGTCTGAATGAGGGAGATATTTTGACACTGTACATCAAAGATGAATTTTTCGATGAACAGCCCGATGAATACGATTTTTTGAAAGCTCCCGTTAAAATAGACATTATCTATGAAGATGAAAATATCATGCTTTTGAACAAAAAACCTGGGCTGATAGTTCACCCCGATGAAAATTATCACTTTGACAGCCTTATTGCAAGAGTACAGCATTATTTGTATGATAAAGGAGAGTATGAGCCGAAAAAGGAAAATTCATTTGCCCCCGCCCTCGTCAACAGGATAGACAGGAATACAGGCGGGATAGTGATAGCTGCCAAGAATGCGGAAACCTTGCGTATAATGAATCAAAAGGTGAAAGACAGGGAGCTTGAAAAGCTGTATTTGTGCATAGCGGTGGGGATATTCGAGAAAAAAAGCGATTTGCTGACAGGGTATCTTGAAAAGAATGAAAAACAGAACCGTGTATATATTTCAAAGAAGCCGACGGAAAATTCAAAGACGATAAAGACAAAATACAGAGTTTTGAGTGAAAAGAATGGTTTAAGTCTTTTGGAAGTGGATTTATTAACAGGTCGCACACATCAGATAAGGGCACATTTGGCATCAATCGGACACCCCCTTTTAGGTGACGGCAAATACGGCAAAAATGAAATCAACAGGAAAATGGGCTATAAATGGCAGGCACTCTATTCCTACAAACTTTCATTTAATTTCACGACTGACGGCGGTATATTGGAATATCTGAATGGAAGAACTTTCACCGCCCCTGAAGTATGGTTCACGGACTATTTTGAAAAAAGCGATTATCTGAAATGAGGAGATTTTTAAATGTGCTTTATATGTGAAAGAATTGATATGATAAAAAACAATACAAATCCTTATTTTGTCAAGGAACTTGATACGGGTTATGTTGTAATCGGTGACAATCAGCATTTTAAAGGATATACGCTTTTTTTGTGCAAACAACATAAAACGGAACTTTTTTATCTTGAAAAAAATTTCAGAACAAAATTTCTTGAAGAAATGAACATTACTGCACAGGCTGTTGCAAATGCCTTTCACGCTGAAAAAATGAATTATGAATGTTTGGGAAACGGTGAAACTCATCTGCATTGGCATTTGTTTCCACGTGTCAGCGGAGATATTGAAACCTACGGCAATCACGGAAAAGGTCCTGTATGGTGGTATCCTATGGAAAAAATGTACAGTGATGAAAACCGTCCGTCTGACACGGAATTGCAGAACATGAAATCCGAACTTTTATATGAATTGGAAAAGCTTTTATAAAGCACAAAAACTCCGCTGATTTTTACTTTCAGCGGAGAATTTTTATTATAAATGCAATTTATCTTTTATTTCGCAAAGCCATTCGGGGCGTAAGCCGTTTGTATATAAAAATTTATGATTTGTCATTTCGGCAACTTTCACAAAGCCGTTTTCATTGTCATAGAAAATAACTTTATCGCATAGGGGAATAACGTTTTCAAGTGATTGAATTCTGTTGTTGTAGCGGTGAGTAACATATTCTTTGGGAATATCGTGACCGCCCTTTTTAACCCTGTTGGCAATCCTTAAAAGGCTTTCTTCAACGGAATTCAGACCGATATAATACATTGTTACATTATAGCCTTGTTTTTTAGCCTGCTTGATAGTGTTTACAGTACGGTGTCCCGAAAGGGTAGTCTCCTGAGTGAAAGAAAGGTTGTTTTCAAGGCAAAAATTGATTTCGGAAACAGCCTGTTTGCCTGACTTTATATTGTCATAGTTATTTTCTTTGGCTATCAAATCAGCGTCAATGATGTAGCCGAGATTTTTTCCCTCACCCTCCAAAACGCCACGAATACTTGATTTGCCCGTGCCGTTAATGCCTGCTATGATAATGTATTCTTTCATATATCAGAACTCCGTTTTAATGCTTCTGAGGAATAAATCCGATAAGCCGTTTTTAGCGGTAGTTTTGCCGTTGATGACGTTATAGACGGTCTGGCAAATCGGCAAATCCACATTATATTTTTGACCGAGATAGACAAGTGCTTTTGTAGTGTCAACGCCCTCTGCAAGTTTATCGAATTTTTCGCCGTTGACGAGCATCTCACCGAAACGTCTGTTATGGCTGTATTTAGAGAAAAGTGTTGCTTCATAGTCGCCCAAGTGGCACAAGCCGTATGCTGAAAGTTCATTTCCGCCCATAGCTTTTATCAATCTTGAAATTTCCCTTGTACCCCTTGACATCAAAGCACCTTTAAGGGAAGATAAATTCAGTCCGTCAAGCATACCGGCAGCGATACCGATAGTATTTTTGGCAGCAGCACCTATTTCCGTACCGATAAGGTCGTTTCCGACATAAAATCTGATAAGTTCGCTTGAAAAGTCACGGATAAGTTCATGTTTAAGTTCATCGTGACGGGAATCAATGACCATGCAGTTTGGTATACCTCTGCTGAAATCCTGAGGGTGTCCCGGACCTACCCACACGGCGACGGGTGTTTCTTCGGGTACAAATTCCTCAACTATTTCAGTCAGACGTTTTCCTGTGGAAACTTCAATGCCCTTCATGCACAGGACTATTTTTTTGCCTTTTATGTCAAGCTCTGCGATTCTCGGCACAAATGAACGTACAGCCTGAGCACTTATTGAGATTATCATAACATCTGCACTGTTGACCGCACTTTCAAGGTCATCAGTAACTTTTATGCTTTCTCTGAAAGTGAGCATATTATTTTTGCGAGTGTCCCTTATTTCGATGAACTGCAGAGCGTCGGAAAGTCCCCATATAGTGACATTATGACCTATTTTATCAAGATACCACGCAATAAAAGAGCCCCATCTTCCGCAGCCTAAAAGAGTTATATTCATAAAAAAATCCCCCGTTCTCAAGATCTGAGAATATTATAGCATATAATTTTAGAAAAATCCATAAAATATTTGAAAAAGATTTGAACTTTTAGTAATAAATGTGGTATAATATAGGAAGTCGAAAATGAGAATATAGTGTTACTTTGCTCATTGGCGGAAGAAAGATAATTATGCATTATGCATTATGAATTATGCATTATGAATTATGCATTATGAATTATGCATTGTAAAGGGGATTTTTGAATGAAGATAGTAATAGTGGGCTGCGGAAAGATAGGTTCGACTATTTTAGACAGCCTTGTGGAAGAAGGGCATGATGTAGTAGGGATAGACACAGATGAAAAGGTCATCAATGAGATGATGAATATGTATGATGTGATGGGGGTATGCGGAAGCGGAACGGATTACGGTATGCTGGAAGAGGCAGGTACAGAAAATGCGGAGATATTCATAGCGGCGACCTCATCTGACGAACTGAATATGATAAGCTGTTTCATGGCGAGAAAGATGGGTGCAAAGCATACTATTGCCCGTATCAGAAACCCCGAATACAATCAGGAAAATCTTGTTTTTCTCAAACAGCAGCTTGACTTGTCGATGGCGATAAATCCCGAATCCCTGTCGGCAGTTGAGATATTCAATATATTGCAGTTGCCGTATGCCGTCAAGATACAGACGTTTTCACAGAGAAATTTCGAGATAATAGAGATAATTCTGAAAGAGGGTTCGGCACTTGCAGGAATGAAATTGATGGATCTGCGTAACAAGTTCAAAGCGAAGTTCCTGATATGCGTGGTACAGAGAGGGGAAGAGGTCTACATACCGTCAGGCAACTTCACATTGCAGGCAGGGGATAAAATAGGATTGACAGCGGCTATCCCCGAAATACAGAAACTCATGCGTTCACTGGGCTGGGAAAAGAAAAAAACAAGAGATGTTATGATACTCGGCGGAAGCAAGATAGCGTATTATCTGGCAAGAATGTTGATAACATCGGGAAATAACGTGAAGATCATCGAGCAGAGCCGTGAGAAATGTCAGGAATTGTCGGAGAGTCTTGACAGGGCTGTGATAATAGAGGGTGACGGTGCACAGCAGGAATTGCTTTTGGAAGAAGGCTTGAAAAACCTTGATGCATTCGTGGCATTGACGGGCATGGACGAGGAAAACATCTTGATCTCGATATTTGCGGCAAGTCAGAAAGTACCGACTGTCATTTCAAAGATAAACAGGAATGAACTTGCAAATATGGCGGTAAAATTGGGACTTGATTGTGTCATCTCACCGAAGAGGATAGTTTCTGATGTTATAGTGAGATATGCAAGGGCGTTGGAAAATTCAAGAGGAAGCAATGTTGAAACGCTTTACAATATCATGGACGACAAGGCAGAGGTACTTGAATTCAATGTCAAGGCTGATTTCAAGCAGGTGAATATTCCGCTTCGTGACCTTGAATTGAATAAAAATATATTGATAGCAGGCATTATCCGTGACAGAAAGCCCATCATTCCATCAGGTGATGACTGTATTATGAAGAATGATAAGGTGATAGTCGTTGTAACATCAGATCAAAGGCTGAATGACCTTTCTGATATTGTCAAGTGAGGAATCCGAAATGAACAGACGAATGATTTTTTACACGGTAGGACAGATCGTTTTTTTAGAAGGGTTGCTTTTCACGCTGCCCCTGTTGGTATCGCTGTGCTATTGGGAGGAAAAGAGTATTATATGCTTTTCGATAACGCTGCTTTCGGCGTTGGCTATCGGTGCAGCTATGACACTTATATCAAAGCCGAGCAATAAAGTTATTTATGCAAGAGAGGGTTTTATCATAGTTACGTTTGCATGGATAGCCCTGTCAGCGATAGGCAGTGTACCTTTTGTGATAAGCGGTGAGATACCGAATGTCTTTGATGCATTCTTTGAAACGGTCAGCGGTTTCACTACGACAGGTGCATCTGTTTTGACGGACGTTGAAAGCATGAGCAAAGGGATGTTGTTTTGGAGGAGCTTCACGCACTGGCTGGGCGGCATGGGAGTGCTTGTGCTGATAATGGCGATCATTCCCCAAAATTCCGGAACGGATTCCGGACGAGCCATGCACATTCTCCGAGCGGAGATGGCAGGACCTATAATAGGAAAACTCGTTCCGAAAGCAAAGGATACGGCAAAAATACTGTATTATATTTATTTCGGATTGACGGCACTTGAGTTTTTGTTTTTGGTGATGGGCGGAATGCCCGTTTATGACAGCATTATCCATGCTGTCGGTACGGCAGGTACGGGCGGTTTCGGTATCAAGGCAGATTCCCTTGCAGGATACAGTCCGTATTCGCAATGGGTGATAACGATATTCATGCTTTTGTTCGGAGTGAATTTCAATTTATTTTATTTTCTCCTTTTAAAGAGATTCAAGACCGTCTTTACCAACAGGGAATTATGGGTATATCTGTCAGTAGTCGTCATTTCCGTGTGTATCATCACATGGAATATCATGCCGATATATAATGACCTGTCCGATTCTTTCAGACACTCTTCTTTCCAAGTTGCAGGCATCATATCATCAACGGGCTTTGCAACGGCAGACTTTAATCAATGGCCGCAGCTTTCCAAGAATATCATGTTTTTGCTGATGTTCATGGGCGGCTGTGCAGGCTCAACGGCAGGCGGCTTGAAAGTGTCAAGGGTGATAATACTTTTCAAGATAATTCAGAAAGACATTCGCCGACTGCTTCATCCACGTTCCGTTACTTCCGTCAAACTTGAGGGAAAGGCTGTTGACAGCAATACTCTCAACAGTGTCACTACCTATTTTGCATTATACATGGTTTTGCTGTTCGGGACATTCCTGCTGATCTCATTTGAGCCTCTGAGCTTTGAAACGAACATGAGTGCAGCGGTGTCATGCCTGAACAACATAGGGCCCGCTTTCGATCAGGCAGGTCCTATGGACGGATATTCCATGTATTCCGACTTTTCAAAAGTCGTGCTTTCAATAGCCATGCTTCTTGGAAGGCTTGAAATTTATCCCATAGTTCTCGCCTTCTACCCTCACACATGGACGAAAAAATGAGAGTTGAAGGGGAGAGTGGAGTTATGAGTAGATTAACAGATATATCGTATGTAAAGGGTATTCTTGCAAAACACGGTTTTACATTTTCAAAGGCTCTCGGACAGAATTTTCTTGTAAATCCGTCGGTATGTCCGAAGATGGCGGAGATGTGCGGCGGCAGTGAGAATGTGGGTGTAATAGAGATAGGTCCCGGTGCGGGAGTGCTGACAAGCGAGCTTGCAAAAATTGCATATAAAGTGGTGGCGGTGGAGCTTGATAAAAGATTATTGCCTGTTTTGGAGGAAACGCTGTCGGAGCATGACAATGTAAAGGTTATCAACGGCGACGCTATGAAGATGGACTTCAATAAGCTGATACAGGAGGAATTCAACGGCGGTGAAACAGTTATATGTGCAAATTTGCCGTATTACATAACATCACCTGTGATAATGCGGATATTGGAGGAGAAGCTGCCGATAGATTCTCTTACGGTGATGGTTCAGAAAGAGGCGGCAGAGCGTATATGTGCCATGCCGGGTACAAGGCAGTCGGGAGCGATCAGTGCAGCGGTACATTACTATGCAGAGCCTGAAATGCTTTTCAGGGTATCAGCAGGAAGTTTTTTGCCTGCCCCGAAGGTCGATTCCGAAGTCATAAAGTTGGATATATTAAAAAAGCCGCCTGTCGAGGTGACAGACGAAAAGATGTTTTTTAAAGTTGTAAAAGCGGCATTCATGCAGAGAAGAAAGACAGCCGCCAATTCGCTTAGTGCAGGGCTTGGTATGCCGAAAGCGAATATCAACAGCCTGCTTGAAGAGTGCGGGATAAATTTATCAGCCCGTGCAGAGAACCTCACTATGCAGGAGTTTGCAAAGATCGCAAACTCTTTATGTAACGGATAAATGAAAGCCGTTTTATTCCGTAAGATCACGGAATAAAGCGGCTTTAAAAATAATCGGACTTAAGCGAGGTGTTTGAATCTGGTGTCGCTGAGGAACATTTGTTGGAGTTTGCAGGTGAGGAGTGCAAGAAGTATGCCGATACCAGCACCGATGATAACATCTGTGGGGAAGTGCATATAGAGATACAGACGGGAAAATGCTATCATTGCTGCAAGCAGGTACACGAAGATACCGAGTTTTTTGTTATAGAGGAAAATCACGGTAGCCGCACCGAATGCAAACATTGAATGTCCTGACGGGAAAGAGTAGAAATCTCTTTCAGGAGGTACTATCAGTGTGAAGGATTCGTTCAGAACATAGGGACGAAGCCGCTGTACGATGTTTTTAAGGATGAGGTTACAGACGATAGTATTGACGATTATGTCTAAGGCAAGTGATATGCCGAGTTTACGGTGCTGCTTGAAAGCAAGGCACAGCACCATAATAACTATCCATAATAAAGCCCATTGTCCCAAAAATGTTATGCAGGGCATCAGTTTGTCAAGAAAATCGGTTCGCACTTGTTGTATTGAATTCAAGACGGTAAATTCCCATTCCATAAAAAAATCTCCTTTTCAGAAAGCGGCATATTCTTCACTCTGGTCAAAGGCGTTCTCGATGTGATTTACGGCAAGCCTGCCGTCATCATCATAAAAGACCTCGACTGCATCAAAACGTGGCTGTAAGTTGGTAGGGTTTTCGCTTATGTATATGACAGCGGTAGTCAGGATACGTTTTCTTTTTCTGTGACCGATGAATTCGGACGGTCTTGCAAGGGAACGCTGATTTCTTGTTTTGACCTCAGCGAAAACGATGTATTTATCGTTATGCACGATAATGTCTATTTCACCGTACTGTGAACGGTAGTTTTTGTCTTCAAATTCATAGCCGTTGTCAAGAAAGTAGTTGAGAGCGGCTGTTTCGCCCATTTCACCTGTGATTTTTGTATTCATTTGGTTTTATCTCCGAGTATTTTTTTCAGAAAAGACGGGCGATGTATCTCGCACATTCCGTATTGCAGTAATTTTTCTCTGTGGAGTTTTGTGCCGTATCCCTTGTGCTGTTCAAAGCCGTATTCGGGATATTTTTTTGCAAAGTCTTCCATTAGTCTGTCACGGGTGACTTTGGCAAGTATTGAAGCGGCAGCTATTGAATGAGATCTTGCATCACCTTTTACGATAGCCGCACATGGAATATTGTTAAAATAGGGAGTTTTGTTGCCGTCAACGAGAATGAAGTCAGCTTTCACGGAAAGTCCCTCAACGGCACGTTTCATAGCAAGCATAGCTGCATTGAGGATGTTTATTTTTTCTATTTCATCCACGCTTGCAAAGGCGATATGATAGGCAAGGGCATTTTCTTTTATCTTGTCAAAAAGTTCATCACGCTTTTTAGGGGAGAGCTTTTTTGAGTCATTCACGCCCTCGACAGTAACGCCTTCGGGGAATATTACGGCAGCGGCACATACAGGACCTGCCAAAGGTCCTCTGCCGGCTTCGTCCACGCCGCAAATGTTGGTATAACCCTGAGAGATGTATTCTTTTTCGTATGCAAGCATATCGATGGGTTCTTTTTCAGATCTTGACATTTTTACACTCCTCTGCTTTATCAAGGGTTATTTTGCCCAAAGTGGCACTTCTGAATTCATCAAGTACGGCGGCGGCGGCACGTTCTGTATTGATCTCTCCGCCCGAAATGAGCATACCACGCTTTTTGCCGACAAGTTCAAGAATTTCATATCCCTGAAGATCGGCAATATCGCTGTTTTCTAATTTATATCTTGCACAAAGTTTATCAATGTGACAGTCACGAAGATATTCAAGAAGCCTGCCTGCGAGGTGTTCGGTGTCGAGTATGTCATCTTTGACAGAGCCGATATAAGCGAGTTTTTCACCGACATTTTTATCATCGAATTTATGCCAGAGTACGCCCGGTGTATCAAGCAGATCAAAGCCCTTTCCGATGGTAAACCACTGATTGCCACGAGTGACACCCGGACGGTCTTCAACTTTTGCACGATTTTGTTTAGCCATTTTGTTGATGAAAGAGGACTTGCCGACATTAGGTATGCCGACTATCATGACTTTGATGGTTCTGCCTGTCATGCCTTTATCTTCCCAAGACTTTATTTTGTCTGCAAGGAGAGTTTTGACAGTCGGTATGAACATATTCAGACCTTTGCCCGTCTTGCAGTCAACTGCAACGGCATGGATATTTCTTTCTTTGAAGGCATTGAGCCATTTTTTTGTTTCGGCAGGATCAGCCATGTCGCACTTGTTGAGAATGACCATGCGGGGCTTGTTGTTGATGATGCCACGCAGATCGGGATTACAGCTTGAATAGGGAACACGGGCATCAAGAATGACGGCAACGGCATCTATAAGTTTAAGCTGAGATTGTATCTGACGTTTGGTTCTGGTCATGTGACCCGGAAACCACTGGATATTTTTAAGTTCTTCCATAGAGATCACCTGTCAGGTCATGTTGTAATAGACGGTTTTGCTGAACTTGTCAAAGGGATAGATGAATATTTGAGCCTTACCGATGACGTTGCTTACGGGGATAAGACCAATATCTTTGCTTCTGCTGTCGAGAGAGCCTTCACGATTGTCGCCCATGACGAAGAGATAACCTTCGGGAATGATATTGTTGTAGTCCTCAAGTGAAACGGAATTTGAAAGCTGTCTTGTATTGCCTTTTATGTAGGGTTCATACTGGACAACGCCGTCAACGATGACTTCATTTGTATCATAGTTGATGTCAAGACGCTGACCTGAAACAGCGATAACTCTTTTGATAATGGGATCGTTGTATCGGCTGCCGTGACTGATAACGATGATGTCGCCGTTTTGTGGGGTATACATGAAGTTGGTGACAAGTAATCTGTCGGTATTCTGCAGGGTATCTGTCATGGAGCTTCCGCTGACGGTGACCTGTCTGACAAAGAATGTCAGTATCAGCAGAACTACTATCAAAGCGGTAAAGATCGCCCCTGCCCATTCAAATACAAATTCGGATAAAGTGATGTTATCATCTTTTTCGGACGGCTGATTTTCAGCGATTTTTTCTTTTTCTTTCATAACTGATTTCCTTTCGTTACAGAATTTTTTTATAAGATGTCACTGTTTATTTGTTTTCAAAGAGTTCCGAAGGCGTTGAAAGGGAAGAGCCTGAAAACAGCCTTGCCGATGATGTTCCGAACCGGAACGAGATCAACGATAGTTGAACGGCTGTCGGTAGAGTGTTCACGGTTGTCGCCCATGACGAAGACATATCCCTGCGGGATCACGAGATCGGTTTTTTTGACAGGCAGGGGAGGCTTGATGGTTTTTCCCTTGATGTAGTCTTCATGAAGAAGAACGCCATCGACAGAAACTTCATTTTTGGCATAATTTATGTTTATTTTCTGACCTGCAACAGCTATCACACGTTTAATGATGAGTTTATCGAGAGTAGTGCTGTTTATAGTGACGATGTCTTCAGGCTGAGGTTCATACATAAATGTCCATACGGCAAGTCTGTCGTGATCTTTAAGGGTATCGTTCATGGAAGGACCGTCAACTAACACCTGTCTTATAAAGAAGGTCATAATAAGAAACAAAATGACCAAAGCCCTTAATGTGAATCCTGCCATATCGAATACAAAGTCAAGGATATTATTTTTTTGGGGGTGCATTTTAATTCACCTCTGTAATTTTACTGATGGGTTTGCCGAGCATATCAAACGGGTAAACAAAACATTCCGCCCTGCCGACGACCTGATCTTCACGGATAAGCTCGCCTATACGGAAATATCCGTTTTCGGGTATCATATCCACTACCAAAACATAGCCTTTGGGGATTTTCAGGTCTTTCAGATATTGCTTTATGTCACCGGAAGAAAAGAAATTTTGATTTTTATAGGTGATACAATCGGCAAGACTGTTCTTATCGGTACCGATGGCGATGACATCACCTTGACGGGCTGCCACCTGTCCCATAAAGTTTGAGTATCTGGAAACAACTGTGACATGATCTCCGATAGTGGGGGAGTAGCCTATGTACGAAACAAGCACACTTGCTTTGACCTCACGGCTGTCGGTTCTGACGGTGAAGGATGATACCCTGAACACGGCAGTAAACAGAAATACAGCTCCGAAAAGTGTGAGTATCACTGCATACAGCCATTGAAAAGATGTACGAAGTATTTTTCTGCTGTCGGCGGCATCGCATTTTTTCTGCCAAGCACGACTCTCTTTCTTTTTCATCTGCCTCACCAACTTTTTTAAATTAATAATTAATAATTAATAATTACTTTGCGGGCAATTTCAAGGGAAGAACCGATAAATATTCATTATTAATTATTAATTGAAAAAAAGGGGACAAAACAACACGGTCTTGTCCCTTTTTACTCAGATGATTATTTGATCTGCTCTTTAACTTTGGCAGCCTTGCCGACTCTGTCACGCAGATAATAAAGCTTGCTTCTGCGAACACGACCTTTTCTTACTACCTGAACAGATACAACATTCGGGGAATGTACAGGGAAAACTCTCTCTACGCCTACACCGTAGGATACACGGCGGACTGTGAAAGTCTCTGCAACACCGCTGCCTTTTTTAGCGATGACTGTACCTTCAAACATCTGTACTCTTTCCTTGTCGCCCTCACGGATCTTCACGCCTATTTTGATAGTGTCACCGATAGAAAACTTAGGAGCATTTTCCTGAGATTTCATAGAGCTTTCTGCAATTTTCTTCAATGCGTCCATTATAAAGAACCTCCTGTTATTTAAGACATTCATGCTGTAGAAGCAGAGGACTGCCCGTTTCAAAGTACGGCTGAAAAGCCGGGCTTCTCACCCCATCACAAGTGACGGTAATTCAAAGACCTGTATATTATATCATACAATTTCAGCTTATGCAAGCATTTTTTCAATCCTTGTCAAAAAATTTTGAGTGGATAGCGGAAACTGCCGTATCAGCATCTTTTTCATCGATGAGGACAGATACTTTTATCTCGCTTGTAGCGATCATGCGGATATTGATCTGTGCATCATAGAGAGCTTCAAACATTTTTGTAGCCACGCCTGCATGACTTTCCATACCTGCACCGACGATGGAGATCTTTGCAACTTTGTCATCAGCGGAAACGGATTTACCGCCTACAACGGTGATATATTCTTCCATTGCCTCGACAGCTTCTTTCATGTTGTCTTTGGCAACTGTGAAGGAGATGTCCTTTGTGCCGTCACGACCGATGGACTGGAGGATGATGTCTACGTTTATGTTCTTTGATGAGAGCTTTGAGAACATCTTGAAAGCAAGTCCCGGTACATCGGGTACACCTACGACTGATATTCTTGCTACATTGGTATCTTTTGCAACACCGCTTATCAACATTTTTTCCATTTTAGCTGCCTCCTTGACAATAGTACCGGGTGCTCTTGTAAGACTTGAAAGCACCTCAAGTTCGATATTATATTTTTTAGCCATTTCAACGCTTCTGTTATTGAGGACCTGTGCACCCAGAGTTGCAAGCTCCAGCATTTCATCATAAGAGATGTACTGAAGTTTCTGTGCATTTTTTACTTTTCTGGGATCGGCAGTATAAACGCCCTCAACATCGGTGTATATCTGACAAAGATCGGCGTGCATAGCTGCGGCGATGGCAACGGCACTTGTATCAGAGCCGCCTCTGCCGAGAGTGGTAACGTCTTCATAGCGGTTCACGCCCTGAAAACCTGCCACAACAACGATATTATTTTTGTCGAGTTCCTTTTCGATACGGTCAGTCTTGACTCTTTTGATCCTTGCGGAAGTGTAGGCAGAAGAGGTCTGGAAGCCTGCCTGCCAGCCGAGAAGTGAGATAACAGGACAACCGAGTTTTTCGATAGCCATAGCGAGAAGTGCAATAGAGATCTGTTCGCCTGCTGCAAGCAGCATATCCTTTTCACGCTTTGATGCATTGGGATTGATCTCATTAGCCTTGTCGATCAGGTCATCTGTCGTATCGCCCTGAGCGGATACAACGACAACGACTTTGTTGCCTTTTTTGTAGGTATCGGTGACGATCCTTGCTACGTTAAAGACTCTCTCAGCGTTTGCAACGGAACTGCCGCCGAATTTCTGTACGATCAAGCTCATTTTCTTTCCTCCGATTTCATTTTATTATGGATATATCTGAAATGTCTCCTGCAAGTTGATGAAGCCTTTCAGGGAACACTTGACAGACGGGGCATATTACAGATCCGAAATACGGATCTTTGACAGCACCTTTATGCCGTCGTTTTCAAGAGCGGCTAATGCATTCATCTGTTCGGAAACGGTCATGTCGTCCGTGACGAATGCAAACTCGTTTTCGGGAGCATTAGTTCTGACGATAGAACGGGCATTTCTGAAAAGAGATGTAACTTTGTCAAAGACCTGCTGTTTATCGAGGGTACTGCCCACTCTTATATATATGGGATAAACGGTTTGTTCATACGGCTTGACGATAGAGCCGTCGCCGTCAGTCCAGTAGAGATATTTTCTTGCTTTGAGGTGTTTCACGCAGTCGATGATGTCTGCAACGACTGCACTTGCGGTAGGCAGTTTGCCTGCACCCTTGCCGTAGAATACGACATCACCTGTTGAGTCGCCTCTGACGAGAATACCGTTGAAAACATCGTCTACATTTGCAAGCTGACTGTTTTTCTCAATGAGCATGGGTTCAACTGTAATATCAAGAGTACCGTCATCGAGTTTCTTGACCTGACCGATGAGTTTTATGACACCGCCCCATGAAGCAGCATAGGCAACATCTTCCAATGCGATATTTGAGATACCGCTTGCATGTACATATTGGGGATAAACGTGCTTGCCGTAGGCAAGGGAAGCCAATATACATATTTTTCTGCAAGCATCATGACCTTCGACATCGGCAGTCGGATCTTTTTCGGCATAGCCGAGTTTCTGAGCCATTGAGAGAGCGTCAGAAAATGACATATTTTCCCTTATCATTTTTGTTAAGATAAAGTTAGTAGTGCCGTTGAGTATACCTGCAATTTCTATAACGTCATTAGCTGCAAGACACTGACTTATCGGTCTGATTATAGGGATACCGCCGCCGACACTTGCCTCAAAGAGATAATTTGCATTGTTTTCTCTTGCAATCTCAAGAAGCTCTGCACCTTTGGTAGCCACAAGTTCCTTATTTGAGGTGACAACGCTCTTTCCCTTGAGCAGACATCTTTTTGTGAAGTCGTAGGCAGGATCGACACCGCCCATGACTTCCGCAACGACCTTTACTTCATCATCGTTGACAATATCTTCAAAATTCTTTGTAAACCTGTCTGCAAAGGGACTGTCGGGAAAATCCCTTATATCAAGGATATATTTGATTGAAATTTCTTCTTTGGCACGTTTTGCAATGCTCTCAACGTGCTGAGAGAGAACTTCAACAACACCCGAACCTACAACACCGTGTCCCATTACTGCAACCTTTATCATAAACTTTAAAACTCCTTTTTATTCAATGTGGAATGAGGAGTGAGGAATGATAAATATTCCTCATTTCTCATTTATCATTCATCTTCGTCATCGCCGCCGTCATCATCGCCGCCGCCGTCATCATCGCCGCCGCCGTCATCATCGCCGCCATCGTCATCATCGCCGCCGTTGTCATCATCGCCGCCGTTGTCATCATCGCCGCCGTTGTCATCATCGCCGCCGTTGTCATCATCGTTGTCATTTGATGGACAGGCTCATAATACGGATTATAGCTTGAATATCCGGGCGTATTGTCGCTCGTATAGTAGCCGACACCGACAGGACCTCCTGTATGGTAGTCCGTAAGCAGACCGTTTGATTTGAGATAGTTGTGCTGGATAACTTCACCGCCGAGTTCATATTCTTTATGCTCCTTGTCCTCAAGGAATTCCTGCATAATGTCTTTCCAGAGGATATGGACCTTGCTTTGTTCTCCGATGGCGATAGAGGAACGAGTATCGTGACCTGTCCAAATGCCTGCAACAGTGTAGGGGGAAGCACCTATGAACCAGTTATCATAAGCATAGTCGGTAGTACCTGTTTTACCGATTATATCCCAACCCGGAATGATGGCACGGAAGCCGAGAGCTTCACCGCCCGAATTGACGACATCATGAAGCAGTCTGTTCATGATAGTGGAAGTTTCGGTGGTGATTATATGGTCTGCACGACCTCTGTCACGGTTATCGAGAATGACATTTCCGTCATGGTCTGTGACGTAATAGAAAGTGTAGGGTTCATAGCAATAACCGCCGTTGCAGAATATCTGGAAGCCTGCGGTCATTTCCTCAACGGTGACACCTCCATGAAAACCGCCTATGGCAAGACCGGCTTTATTGTTGCTGTCCTTTTCGGGATCGAGGTGAGAGAAGTGAAGTTTTTGTGTAAGGAAGTTATAGCTTGTATCAAGACCTATCTCTTTGAGAATGGAAACAGCAGTTGCGTTTGTAGAGAGGTTCAACGCCCTTGTTACGGTAATGTCGCCGTAATAGGAGTTATACCAGTTGGACGGACCTGAAACATAATGCCCGTCGACCATGTCCCATTCATAATCGGGACGGTCAGAAACAAGTGAAGAGTAATTTATGAGTTTCTGATTGAGTGCTATAACATAGGAAGAAAGGGGTTTGATCGTAGAACCCGGCTGTAAAGCCGACTGACTGCATATATCCCAAAGGAGCTTGCCGTCATGTTCCTGTCTGCCTCCGACGGTAGCACGGATACGCCCGTCAAAGTCCATCATAACATAAGCTGTCTGCAAAGTCGGGTCTGTGGGAGTCTGCCACTCATGTATATGTCTTTCGGCGATCTCTTGGGCACGGGTGTCAATTGCACTGTAAATACTCAGACCTTTGCTGTATATCATATCTTCGGCTTCCGAAGCGGTGATGTGGAATGCCTTTTGCAGGGACTTGGTGACATCTCTGAAAAGTCTGTCATCATACCAACCCCAGCTTGTGTCATCTTCGTCATCGGAGTCAACGATATAGCCGACAAATTTGAGATCATTGGATTCAAGTCTTGCATCGAGGTATTCATCATAAGTCAGCATACCCTGTTCCATCATTTCCCAAAGAACTGTATTTCTTCTTTTTGCATTGTTTTCGGGATACATGAGGGGATCAAATGCATACGGATTTTGGGTGATGCCTGCAATGGCGGCACATTCCACTACATCACAATCACGAATATCCTTGTTGAAGTAGAGATTGGCGGCAGACTGTACACCACGACATCCGCTTCCGTAGTTGACCAAATTAAGATATGTTTCAAGAATATCATCTTTGGAATAAGCCTTTTCGAGCTTGAATGCACGGAAGATCTCTCTGAATTTACGGTTTATACTGTTTTCATTGTCATCCGTCAGATTTTTGATAAGCTGTTGGGTGATGGTAGAGCCGCCGAACTGAGAGCCGCCTGTAGCGAGATTGACGATAGCACCGCCTGTTCTTTTGAGGTCAACACCGTTGTGTTCACGGAAACGCTTGTCCTCAATGGCGATCTGGGCATCTATCATTTGTTTGGGAATATCCTGATAACTTACCCATACACGGTTCTCTGTGGAATAGAGCTGTTTATCTTCCTCCCATTCCCTCGTTTCGTAGTTCTGGACATAAATTTTGCTTGTCTGATTGAGAGTTATGGTATCGAGATTGATGGTGAGGGGTTCGTTAGCAATACCGAGAATGTAGAAAAGAAGCGACAATCCGATCACGATACCTGTGACCACACACGCCAGCAGGACGGAAAAGAATATCCTGCCGAGAAAAGCGAAAACACCGCCTGCTGCGGAAAGTGCAAGGTCGAGTATGGACGGAGCAGACTCATCTTTATACTTGCTTATATCGGTTTTTCTCATGTTTCAAAAAAGCCTCCCGTAGAAATATTTTTCAAAATCATCTTTTTTATTATAACACAAATTCGGCAAAATGGAATAATTTTTTTTTAAAATTAAAATATCTATGATTTTATCAAAAAAAATCCTGAAATCGTGAATAAATCTGTTATAATATCTAAAAATAAGAGCAAAGGAGATGGAACAAGTGAAAGGTCTTATGACAATAACGGGGATCATACTGATGATATGCGTGATAGTAACAGCGGCATACACGCCCAAAAGTGCTGCAATGCCGTCCGAACAGCCGCCTGAAGTGCGGGAACTTTCTGTAGCAGAAAGTACCCTTCAGGAAGAAACGTATAAACTTTCGGTCTATGAAGAGAAGGTGGCAGCCTTCGAGAAAGGCAAAGACTATCCTTTATATATAAGTGATGTGTATGTCAGTACCCTCCCAAAAGCAGACAGGGAACTGCTTGAAAAAGGTATCGCCGCTTCCGACAGAAAAACACTTAACAGACTTATAGAAGATTATTGCAGTTGAATAAAGTGAGAATATTGTTTTATATATAATGGTACTAATTGCCATGCAATATTTGTCTTTTCACATAAAACTGATTATTAAACGATAAAAGATTCACTTTCAGAGTGAATCATATTTTCTGAGAAAAGGTGACAAAATTTTAACGAAAAATTACAAAAATGAAATATATGATGATTAAAAGCCGGTTTTTTGGACAGATGTGAAAATGAATGTGTGAACGATATGAAAATCATGCACAAACAAGTTGGATAAAATTTATGTAATGTGTAGAAAAATGTACAAAAATATTACTAAAATATTAACATTTCAAAAAATATAGTGACAAAATAAAAAATATGTTATATAATGTGCCTGTAAGACGTTATAAAATTCCTAATTTGTACAGGGGGTATAAT
>CADCCP010000033.1 GCA_902800005.1 uncultured Ruminococcus sp.
GGTCTCATGTGGAAACCCTGTGCATTCGGAACTGTAAGAAATTTTGATACCATAATAATACTCTCCTTTTAAAATTTATTTATCCTGTTGTTTTTTAAAGCTTCTCTTTTTGAAAAGTGTCAGCAGACACATACCTACTGCCGAGCCGATAGCAAGTGCAAGGATATACATAAAGGGGTTGCCGATAGTTGCAACTACGAAAATACCTCCGTGAGGAGCCATAAGCGTACAGCCGAACAGCCACGACAAAGCACCTGCAACTGCCGAACCTGCCGCACAAGCCGGTATAACTACCAACGGATAAGATGCTGCATAAGGTATAGCACCCTCTGTGATGAATGACAAGCCCATGATGTAGTTTACAAGACCGTTTTTACGTTCATCTTCTGACCAGTATTTGCCGAAGAATGTCGTTGAAAGGGCTATTGCAATGGGAGGTACCATACCGCCGATCATAACGGATGCCATTGTCTGATAACCTTCCGTTGTACCTGCTGCAAGCATACCTACACCGAATACATAAGCGGCTTTATTGAAAGGTCCGCCCATGTCTATTGACATCATTGCACCAAGAATACAGCCGAGGAACAGACCGAAATTGTTATTTCCGAGCCATGCAAGACCGTTGTTAAGACCTGTATTGATAACGCCCATAATGGGGTTGACGGCACACATCATGACACCGACTATACCAAGACCTGCAAGGGGATAAAGCAAAATAGGTTTGATACCTTCGAGAGCCTGCGGGAGTTTTTCGCAGAGTTTTTCAAACATCTTCATTAACCAGCCTGCGAGGAAACCTGCCAACAATGCACCCAAGAAACCTGACGGAACAGTACCCGCTGCACCCGGATCGGCAAATGTTGCACCGTTTGATGCAAGCAAGCCGCCTACGATACCTACCAAAAGTCCGGGACGGTCTGCAATGGACATTGCAATAAATCCTGCAAGCAACGGCAGCATGAAATTGAAAGCATACCCGCCTATAGTTTTGAACCATGCGGCAACGGGTGTTGCAGAACCGAAATTACTGCCGCCTGTGATACCGCAAGCCGTATCAATAAGGAATGCTATTGCTATAAAGATACCGCCTGCAACGACGAACGGGAGCATATGAGATACACCGTTCATCAAGTGTTTATAAAGTCGTCTGCCGAGTTTTTCTTCACCTGCGGAAGACGATGTTTCAGCCTTTTTGTCTGATTTGAATACAGGTGCTTCTTTATTTACTATCTTGTTAATAAGTTCTTCGGGCTTGTGGATACCGTCAGCAACTTTTGTTGAATATACGGGCTTTCCGTCAAAACGAGCCGTTTCAACACTCTTATCGGCTGCTATGATAATGCCGTCACATTCTGCAATTTCCTTTGCGGTAAGAACATTCTTTGCACCGCCGGAACCGTTGGTTTCAACTTTGATGGTGATACCCATTTTTTCAGCCGCTTTATTGAGAGCCTCAGCCGCCATATAAGTATGTGCTATACCTGTCGGACAGGCTGTTACTGCCAATACACGAATTTTTCCGTCATCTTTCTTGAGATTGGCTTTAGATTTGGGTTCATCTTTCTTTGTTTCTTCTTTTTTAGCTTCTTCCGGGAATTTCTCTGTTTCTTTCTCGTCAATAAGTTTCAGGAATTCCTCTTTTGTTTTAGCAGCTTTGAGTTTTGCAGTGAAGTCCATATCCATAAGCATTTGCATCATTCGTGCAAGCACTTCCAGATGTACATCTCCGTCAGTCGTTGCAGCTATCATGAATATGAGTTTGCAGGGATCACCGTCAGGCGAGCCGTAATCCACACCGTCAGGCACTGTAATAGCAGAAAGTGCAGGAGCTTTGACAGCTTCACTCTTTGCATGAGGAATGGCTATTTCCATTCCTATAGCAGTGGTACCCATTTCCTCTCTTTTAAGGATACCCTCTTTGTAGACAGCAGTGTCTTTGAGATTTCCGCATTTTTCATGCAGCTTCACAAGCTTTTCGATAGCCGCCGCCTTGTCTTTCACGGACACGCCTATCTCAATCGCATCTTTTTTAAGCAGATCGGTAATTCTCATTTAATATACCCCCCTTTTATCAATATACAATGTTAAGTGTGCGGTGTTTAGGTTGAAAATAACTTCACTCTCAACTTTCCGCCATAATTACAGTTTTTCAAGAACTTCATAGATTTTCTGTTTTGTGGCAAGTCCCGGTGAAAATGCCGTTGCATTTCCGCAAGCCGTACCGAGTCTCAGTGCATAACCGTAATCACCCTTCTGTTCATAGCCGGCTATAAATCCTGCTACCATTGAATCGCCCGAACCGACCGTATTGAGTACCTTTTCTTTAACGACACCCGTATGATATGTATTGCCGTCTTCTGCGAAAAGCACTGCTCCGTCGCCTCCAAGTGATACGATAACATTTCTCGCACCCATTTTCATCAATTCTCTTGCATAGATCTCAATATCTTCCTCACTCTCGACTTTTGCGGAAAATATCTCGGAGATCTCCTGTTTATTCGGCTTTATCAGGAACGGCTTATATTTCAGGCAATTCACAAGCAATTTTTTGGTTGCATCAACGACTATTCTTATATCTTTGCCTTTGAGCCTTTCAAGTATCTTTTCATATGTATCGTCCGCAACGGTCTTGGGAATACTGCCTGCAAGCACTATCGTATCTCCGTCTTTGATCTCGTCGGTCATAGAAAGCAGTTTTTCAAATTCATCCTGTTCAATGTGAGGTCCCTGACAGTTGATCTCGCTTTCCTTATCAGCCTTTACTTTGATATTTATACGGGAAATACCGTTTTTAAGTCTGATGAAATCAGACCGAATGCCCTGCTCTCGCAGACCATTTTCAATAGCCTCACCCGTAAAGCCTGCCGTAAAGCCGAGAGCAGTGCTTTGGATGCCAAGTTCGGAGAGTATGCAGGACACATTGATGCCCTTTCCTCCTATGTAGTATTCTTCACCGGTAGTTCGGTTGGTGATGCCACTGACAAACTCCTTGAGACGTACAATATAATCAATGGACGGGTTCAGCGTCAGTGTATAGATCATGTTTTCACCTCCCTTATGATAGTTTTATCGGAAAAACCGCTGTATACAAGTTTATCCGTTATTATACAGCACTTTTTGAGTTCTGAAAAAGTAACGGGATATACTTTTCTGAATTTACTGTGGTCTGCAAGCACGAATGCCGCAAAACTTTTTTCGATAGCTTTTTCTTTTATCAGAGCTTCTTCACTGTCGGGCGTTGTAAAACCCGATGATATATCAATACCGTTTGCTCCGAGAAAAGCCTTTGTGAAATTGAACTTTGACAGGTTTTTAATACTTTCCGCCCCCACAACAGATGCTGTGACAGCTTTTATCCTTCCGCAGATCATATAGGCTTTCAATCCTTTTGAAAGCAGTTTCTGTGCATGGATAATTCCGTTGGTAACAAAAGTTGCCTTAGTGCTTTCGATATGGTCGATCAATCTGGAAGTAGTAGTGCCGGAATCAATATATATAAAGTCATCGTTGTTTATAAGAGTAGCGGCATATTCTGCAATTATCTCCTTTTCCGCCGACATCATCATATCCCTGACATTGACCTCATCTTCCAAAGCACCTTCTATTTTGTTAAGGGCTGTTGCACCGCCATAAACTTTTCTGAGCCTGCCCTCGCCGTCGAGTGCATTCAGATCACGCCTCACCGTAGATTCCGAAACACCTATCAGCTGTGCAAGCTCTCCGACAGTTGCCGCTTCCCTTTCACTCAGAATATCGAGTATATTTTTGTATCGTTCCTGTGTAAGCATACAAAATCACCCCATGCTTTTATTTTATCATATATTTTTTCAAAGTCAAGCATATTATTCCAAATTCTTTCAAAGTTAATCAAAAATTCACCGTTTATTCATAATTTCGTGCTATAATTCGTACATAAAGTGTCATAGTTTTTCAAACTTTGTCGTTTATTTCCAAAAAAGGAGGCATCTGTTATGGACAATAAAGATAAATATTTAAAGCTGCTTTCGGAAAAATATCCGACTGTGCGTTCTCTTTCCAGAGAGATAATAAATCTTTCGGCGATACTGAATCTGCCGAAAGGAACCGAGCATTTTATGAGTGATATTCACGGAGAATATGAAGCGTTCTGTCATATCCTGAACAATTGTGCAGGCGTTATCAGGGAAAAAGCTGACAGGATATACGGCGAAACGCTCTCTGAAAATGAGATAGAAGAAATATGCACTATCATATACTATCCGAGAGAGAAGCTGGGGCTTATCAAGAAAGAGCGTGCTATCAGTGCTGACAGGTACAGGCTCATCATTCATAGAATGATAGAGATAGCTGGTATTCTGTCATCAAAATATACCCGTTCAAAAGTCCGAAAAGCCATGCCAAAAGATTATGCTTATATAATAGATGAACTGCTCCATGCACAGAAGGATGAAGATGACAATCAGATACGCTATCACAGGAAAATTCTTGACAGCATTATAGGGCTGAATGCAGATGATTTTATAGAGTCGCTTGCAGGGCTGATAAAAAGACTTGCAGTCGATCATCTGCATATCGTGGGTGATATTTTTGACAGGGGTGCTAATGCGGATAAAATTATAGATATGCTGATGCAGCACCACTCCCTTGACATACAATGGGGCAACCATGACATTTTATGGATAGGAGCAGCGGCAGGCAATGAAGCCTGTATTGCCAATGTTATCAGAAATGCCATCAAATACGATACCCTTGAGATATTGGAAAGCGGTTACGGTATAAGTCTGAGAGATCTGACACTGTTTGCAGACAAGACCTATCACGGTGACAATGCCATGCAGAACGCTCTCAGAGCGGTCTCCGTCATACAGTTCAAAGCGGAGGGCAGGATAATCCTCAGACATCCGGAATACAAAATGAAAGACAGGCTTTTACTTGACAAGATCAGCAAAAATGACGGAACTATCCTTATTGACGGCAAAGAATATGTCCTTAACAGCACTGATTTCCCGACACTTGATCCTGCTGAACCGTATCGTTTTTCCCCTGATGAACAGAATATCATCAGCGACCTTAAATCGGCCTTCCTGAACAGCGGCAGACTGCAAAAGCATATCCGATTTCTGCTTGAAAAGGGCAGTATGTATCTACGCTGCAACGGTAATCTGCTTTATCACGGCTGTATTCCACTGGACGATTCGGGCAATCTTTTCGGTGTAGACCTCTTCAACGGCACTTTCAAAGGAAAAGCCTATCTTGACATGGCTGACAAAAAAGTCAGACATGTATTTTTCAGCAGGGAAAAATTTTTTGAAGAACTTGATTTTTTGTGGTATCTGTGGTGCGGCAGACGTTCACCATTGTGCGGCAGGAATATCAAGACCTTTGAAAGATACTTCATTGATGATAAGTCTGCATGGCATGAGGAATCCGATCCGTATTACAAATTCTATGAAACGGAAAAATGCTGCAATATGATCCTGCATGAATTCGACCTTTACTCACCAAGCTCTCATATCATCAACGGACATACTCCTGTTCTTGCCTCAAGCGGCGAACAGCCTATCAAGGCAAACGGCAGACTTCTCGTCATAGACGGCGGTTTCTGCAAAGATTACCACCGAAAAACAGGTATTGCAGGCTACACACTTATATATAACTCTCACGGGCTTCGCATAAAGGCTCACCAGCCCTTTGAAAGCATCGAAAAAGCCCTCTCCGAAAACATCGACATCATATCCGACTCCCAACTCATCGAAACGGAAAAGCATCGTGTCATGGTCAAAGACACCGACAACGGCAGACTTATCATGGAAGAAATAGACGATCTCTATGAACTGCTTGAATATTACAAATGTAATCTCTGAACCTTTCAACTTAACGAGCAAGGATCACTCCGTCTATGCAGATAAAAAATATGAAGGCAACTATAACGGAATATCCGTATAGTTGCCTTTGTTTTATCATTTAGTAACTGTTACCGTAAAATATTTCTTTGCAATAGTGCCATCATTGTCCTTGACTTTTACGCATATATCATAATCTGTATTTGTGTAGGGACGGACGATTATTTCACTGTTGTCTTTGTAGCCCTGACGGACAGTCCATTTTGTTTCGGATTTTTTCTTGTAAAGTGCAGCATATGTATAACCGCCTTTACCGCCCGTTGCAGAACCGTGTAATGTTATGGAATTACCCTTTTTGATCTCCGTTGCTGATATTGTGGAGGTATTTTTGAGTTTAGCGTTTACCTTAACTTCAAAGAACTTTTTAACGATCTTACCGTTGCTGTTCTTTACTTTCACGCATACATCATAGTCGGTTGCTTTCACAGGCTTTATGGTTATTGTATCGTTGGTGGAATAGTTCTGTTTTACAGTCCACTTTGTATCGGACTTCTTCCTGTACAGTACAGCATAAGTACAGTTGTCTTCACTGCTTTTTGCATTTACCGTTACGGTCTGTCCCAATAATACTTCTTTTGCTGAAATTGTGGATCTATTCAGTGTTTTAACTACAAACGGTATATTATTTTCTTTTGCATAAGTTTCAGCACAACTGCCTTTTACTCCGTATATCGTTAGGCTTGTACAGTCACTAAATGCACTCGAACCTATTTCAGTCACGCTGTCGGGAATTACTATGCTTGTCAAGCCTGTACATTCACAAAATGCATAACCATATATTGAAGTCACGCTGTCAGGTATAACTATGCTTTTCAAGCTTGTACAGCCGAAAAATGCAAATTCGCCTATTGAAGTCACTCTGTCGGAGATAACTATACTTACCAAGCCCGCACATTTGGAAAATGCAAAGTCGCTTATTGAAGTCACACTGTCCGGGATAACTATGCTTGTCAAGCCTGTACAGCCTTCAAATACACTCCAACATATTTCAGTGATGCCATCGGGGATAACTACGCTTGTCAAGCCTGTACAATTGGCAAATGCATAGCTGCCTGTTTCAGTTACGCTGTCGGGGATAGTATATTCTCCTTTTCTGCCTTCCGGACATTTGACAATTTTTGTTTTATTCTTATTGAACAAAACACCGTTAAAAGATGAATATTTCTCATTGTCTTTTCTGACACTTATACTTGTCAAGCTTGTACAGCCGTCAAATGTATATTCACTTATATAAGTCACATTGTCAGGTATCACTATGCTTTTCAAACTTTTGCAGTTTTCAAAAGCTCCATGAAATACTTCAAACTCATCATAATAATCGCAATATCCTTTGATTCCTGTTACTTTATCTCCGTCGATCGTGTCCGGAACGGTAATCTCTCCGCCGTTGCCTGTGTATTTTGTGATCGTGATGGTGTCGTCATCATTAAATTCATACTCAAAATCACCGTAAACCCAAACCGCATTGACAGAAACATCTGTGCCTACAAACTGACCGACCGTTGTAAAGCCCGTACCGCACAGCATAGCCGCCGACAATGCCACCGCTAAGACCTTACGCAAAACACTTTTTTTCATTTGTGAAACCTCCCACTATAAATTTTACGATAACTGTATTATATAACTTTTTTTATGAAAAAGTAAATGATATTTTTTTAAATTATAGTCGGAGATTTCAAATGTCATTTTCGGCAACAGTTAAAGTACAATTATGGTCTTCCCCCTTTTATGCTTCAGCAGGCAATTCTATTATAAATATACTTCCCTTTTCTGTTTCCGAATGTACGCAGCAAGTTCCTTTATGCAGTTCTGTTATCTGCCTTACTATCGCAAGTCCAAGTCCCGAAACGCCCTTTCCTTTTCTCATACGAGTAGTATAATATCTGTCCCAGATATTTGCAAGTTCACTTTCGGGTATGCCCTTTCCGTAATCTTTGACAGAAATAACAGCCTTATTATTTTTCATAGCAAGCGACACTGTTATTTTTCTGTTGTCACCTGTATGTCGTGCGGCATTATCCATGAGATTATACAATTCCCTTTCCAAACGGCTTTCACTTCCCGTAACAAAAATATTTTCCTCTATGGCTCTTTCAACAATTATCCCATCCGGTTTTTTCAGATTTTCAAATGAATTTGCCGCTCTGCTCACAAGCTGACTCAAATCGATTTTTTCAAAGTCTTCTGTCATACCTTCCGATCTAAGCTCGGAATATTCCATTATCTCATTAACAAGAGCTGTAAGCCTGTCCGTCTCTTTGATGATGACCGCCACATCTTCACTGCACTGTTTTTCATCCTCCCATGAAATATCTCTTATCATTTCGGCATAGCCTTTTATCATCGTCAAAGGGGTTCTTAAATCATGGGATACATTCGCAAGCAATTCCATTTGAAAATCATGTACTTCATTCAACTTTTTATTAGTCTTGTCAAGAGTATCGCTCAATTCATCAAGTTCTGTACAAAAGCCTTTTTTGAAACCCGTTTCATAATTTTTTTCACCCAATTTTTTTGCTTTTTCGGAAAGAGCAGCAACAGGTACGGAAAATCTCCTTGCGATGAACCACGACAGCACAAATCCTACAACGACAGATAATATTGTCACCCATATCAACTGCATACCTATTATTGTGACAGATGCACCAACTGCATCTATCGTTGCACCCACATATAAAACCGCTTGTTCTCCCATTTTATAATAATCAATATATGAACCGTAGACATAATAGTTTTCCGACTGTGATTCATAGATACCTCTTTCCGATATTTCTTCCAGAAATTCACCGTAGCCGTCAGGCAGGGAACGATATCCCCCTTGATGTTTCTCATTTCTTTTACCGTTCATTACGCTGTTTTCAACGGAAAAACCTTTTTTTCTCATTCCGTTGAATTCATCGGAACTGTAAAGGATATTGCCGTCCGTATCGGTTATGAATACAAGAACGGAATTTTTATGTGCAAGTTCGTCTATCTCGTCATTTATATTTTCATTTTGTCCGTCAGAAATGATACTTTCGGCGACAGACTTTGTATTTTTTATTATCATGCTGTCATAGAAGCTTTGCAGGAACACTGTCTGCAAAAGCCATAATACCGTGAATATCAAAGCCGTGAAAAGTGCAAAGTAACTCCATAATCTGAACCCGAAAGACTTTGTTTTAACTTTCAAATTTATATCCCACCCCTCGTATCGTATGGATATATTCACGATATTTTCCCAGCTTGTTCCGCAAAAGTTTTATCTGCCAGTCAACCGTGCGGTCATCTCCGAAGTAATCGTATCCCCACACTTCATTCAATATTTGATCTCTCGTCAGCACTATACCCTTATTCTGCATGAGATACAAAAGAATACCGTATTCTTTGGAAGTCAGTTCGATATTTTCACCGTCAACTTTCAATGTATGTCCGAGAGTATCAAGTTCGATCCCGCCGAAAGTCATAGCATTTCTATCTGTTTTTGACTGTGAAGGGCTGTGTCTTTTTATAATGACTTTCACTCTCGCCATAAGTTCTTTGGGTGAAAACGGTTTTGTCACATAATCGTCAATGCCTACTTCAAAGCCGAATAATTTATCGTATTCCGTACCCCTTGCGGACAACATCAAAACAGGTATATCTTTAAATTCCTTTATCTTTCGGCAAGCCGTGAAACCGTCTGTATCGGGCATCATCACATCCATTATAATTATGTCAAAATCCTCTTTTTTACACATCTCGACAGCTTCACTACCGTCCTCGACCGCAACTACTTCAAATCCCTCACGCTCCGCATATCTTTTTATAAGCGTACTTATATCCCTTTCATCATCTGCTATCAATATTCTTGGCATAAATATCATCTCCTCAAAAAAGATTATACACTATGATCTTATTTTTGAAAAGACAAAATTTACATCATTTATGCATTATACATCTCATAATATTGACTTTGTGCCTGACTTGCCTTTCTTGCACCGTTCATACATCTCGGCGAAAAAAGTGTACAGTTATGTCTGCAACCGCTGCACCTTAAACTTTTCAAAAATTCTTCCAAAGTCGGTTTTTCCTCTGAATATTCATCTCCATTATCCTCTATTTCTTCTTCACTCTGCTGCGGTTCACTGTATTCCTGCAAGACTTCTTCCGAAGATTCTTCAACATACGGTTCAACTTCCGATATTTCCGAAACGGTATCTTCAAAAGATATTTGTGAAGTTTCCTGTTCGACCGCCTGAATTATATCATTATTATCGGGCATTATCACACTTCCCGCAACACCGTATGCAATACATAATGCTGCATATACACTGATAAATACTGTGATACTCTTTTTTCTCATAAAATGTTCACCTCTTTCAGTAAGCTGAATGAAAATAATACTATCAGCATAATATAACAAGCAAGTCTGAACCATGTCAGATACTGCGGTATCTCTTTATACATTTTGCCTGCAAGCACTCCCGATATGAACAGCATGAAAAGCATTGGTGAAATCGTGCTTGCTATGGCAAATACCGTTCCCAAGAGTGCGGCATATCCCAAAGGCAGTGATGCTGCATAACCTGTCATCAATATGAGCGGGGCACACGGTGACGCTCCATAGCTTATCCCCATTCCTATAAGTGCCGCATGATTTGATTTTTTATACTCCTTTGATCTATCGCTTTTACAGCCGTTACAGCTTTTACAGTTCTTATGTCCACGAAATTCCCTTATCCAGCCAATGAGAAGCCATATTCCCATGATGAGCATTACAGTATCAGCTATAAGAGCCGTTTTTACTCCGAATATACAGCCGTTTTCATCTATGATATTACTTCCCACGAGAGAAGCCGCCATGCACAAAGCAATAACTGCAATAAATTTTCCCAGAAAAAAATCAAAAAATCCGATAAAAGATTGTTTTATATTTTTCATGTGAGTCGTCAGATAGCCGTACAAAGCCGTACTTATACCCGAACCGCAGCACGTTCCGCATCCCATTCCAACAGATGCCGCCGCTGTAAGACTTTCCAAAAATGCCGTAAAACCCATTTTTTCACCCTCTCTCACTCGCAATAAGAGCCGCTCCTATTGCTCCGTTGAACTGCGGATATTTGGCAACATATACATCTCTCATCAACTCTTCCTCAAATGCATGATGAAGTCCCGTATTCAAAGCTCCGCCGCCTGTCATGAGAATATCTCCCCCCTTTTCAGACTTTTTCATCATTTTGATAATTCTTTTCGCCATAGATTGGTGCATACCTGCCAATATATCACATCTGTCATATTTTCTTGCAACAAGTGATATTACTTCCGATTGTGCAAATACAACGCAAGTGCTGTTTATATCACATGGATTCGTTGCTTTAAGTGAAAGCAATCCTACATTATCTATAGTCGTTTCAAGTATCTGAGCAATGACTTCCATGAATTTCCCAGTACCTGCCGCACATTTATCATTCATACTGAAATTTTTTACCCCGTAATTCCCGTCAAGATAGATTATTTTTGAATCCTGTCCGCCTATGTCTATTATCATGCCGGGACGATATTCTTTTGGTGCAGTCATGCGAACTCCGTAAGCATGAGCCGTTATTTCCGAAATATCGTCATCAGCGACTTCAAGAATTTTTCTGCTGTAGCCTGTTGCCATGATATAGCCTATATCCGACGGCATAAGAGAATTTCTCTCGCATAGTTCCTTTGCTATTTTACGGGCTGTGCCGTCATTGTCGATACCTGTATTCCTTACCATCGTATCTATAACACGACCTCCGCCTATCAGAGCAGCTTTCAGATATGTAGAACCGCCGTCAAGTCCGATATAATATTTAGCCATTGAAATTCCTCCTTAAAAACTTTTTCTTACTGTCGTGATTCTTTCCGGAGCCTGCTTTAATTTTATCAACTCAATAAATGCCTCTATTCTTATTCTCAACTGTTCAATATCTTCTTCGTTATAGTCGCTTTCAAGACGTATAACGGGAATATCAAGTTTTCCGAGTTCTTCTTCGATACGCTTGTATTCAAAATCATATACAAGACACCCACGCAAAACGTGATATATAACTCCCTGTATCCGATTTTCTTTTATAAGCTGTTTAAGACGGTAAATTCTCTGAGAGTTGTCTGCGAATGTCGGACACGGACACGGACGTAATGAACGATTTGCAAGAGCCCTCATCATACCGTCAAAGCTGTTATCGGTTATAACTGCCGGATCCCACATTCCTCTCTCTCCCATACAAGTTTCATCACCTGCAACGATACCGCCCATTTCTTCTATCAAAAGAGGTATTTTTATATTCGGGAAAACTATTGGTGAACCTGTCAGAAGTATTCTGGGGAGTTTTTTGGAAGTGACGGTCTTTTTTTCGGCAATATTCTTTTCAAGTGATTTATTTACTTTGTGAAGTGCCTTTCCCCATACGTCAGCAGGCATATATGAAGCAGCATTGAGTATAGCCATAGCATGACTTCCCCTTATGAGATATGGCATTTGTTTTTTCAGTCGGATAAACTCCGATAATTCATATTGTGCATAGCCGACTTTTCGGAAACCTTCGGATAAACTTTCATAAGTGACAGCGTTTCCCGTGACATCTTCAAGTTTTTCCATAAGGTCATAAAGCTGGTCTGTAAACATTTCAATATCAATATCATCTCTCTTTGCAGGGATATGCAGAGTAACCGTATTGAACTTATCCGCAAGCATACCTGCAATTTTCTTTTTGCAGTCGCAAGTTATGGGAATTACCATCATGGAACAGTCCTCATATACGGGCATAAGACCTGTTTGTTTAAATCCCGCTATCGCCTTGACAAGAGGACAGGCATCTCTGGGGGCTATGTCATCACCTATCGAAAAAGCCGTATAATTTCCGCTGCATAATTTTACTGGAACTGCCCCTGCCGCATATATCAATTCCGGCGGTGTCATCACACAATATGTACCTATCGTTTTATTTTCCGTTTCAACGGATTTCATATCAACATATATCCGTTTGAGTGCATTATAAAACGGTTCTATATCATCGGGAGCTCCCGAAAGTTCTTCCAATCGCCTGAGATATTTAGCTGCCGTTTGAGTTTCCTTATTGATAAATCGCTTGTCCTGTCGTTCTTTAAGAGTTGCTTTTGCCATCATAGTAATTCCTCACTTCCTCATAGCCTGACATGATTTTCTTTCTTGAAGATGTATATATCTTTTTGCCTGCGAAAGTCAGTGAAAGAGCATTATCTTCGGGACAGCACTTTACACATTCTCCGCACATGATGCAATTCGCATGAGTGACATCTGTTTTTTCTCTTTCAGTATAGATCATTTTTATCCCCATCGGACAGGCTTCATAACAAGCTCCGCATTCGGTGCATGACTGACAGTCTTTTTTCACACGGAAAAGGGATATTTTATGAAAGAATCCCATTACAGTACCGAGAGGACATATCGTACAAAATGCCCTTCTCTTGAAGAACCCGCCCATGAGAACAAGTATCATCAAAAATCCGCTTACATAAAGACTTGTACTCATTCCTGCAAGTATCGGAGATACAGCCACCGCCGGACAAAAATTACAGAAATTTCCGCCTGCAAAGCATAATCCCGTAAATATCAGAGCCATACACCATTTTATCGGTGTGAGTGTTTCATACATTTTATCATTCATCTTGATGCCTTCAATTTTTGTTTTCTGACGTATCTTATCGGTAATATCCTGTATAAGCCCCATCGGACACAGAAAACCGCATATTGCCCGTCCGAGAAGAAGTGTAAAAGCTATTGTACTTCCAAAGAATAAAATAATATTCTGTATCGGCAGTTCAAAGAGTTCATTGAGATGTGAAAGGTAATAACAGCTTGATTCCGTCATTTGTTCGGTATTCCACGGACATGAAAGTACAGGTATGCTCAGACTTGACATTTTAAGTCCGAATATCAGACCTCCCCATATCATCATGAATGTGAATATTATCATAGCTGCCCAGCGAATTATCATAAATAAAGACTTTTTCTGTTTAGGTGAATCACCTTTGAGTCTGCCCATGCGAACTTGTGCGGCTCTCGAACGGTTTTTATCTGTTTTAGCAAGAAACTTTCTTATGAAAATTACAAGAATAATTCCGGTTGTCGCAAGAGCAATAATAATAAACAAGGGTGTAAGCGTATATAAATACTCTGCTGACATGAGTTTTTCAATGCCTGTACCGAAATCATTTGAAGTAAACTCATAGAAAGGGAAAAGCCATGCAAAATAGGCAAGTGCCGCCATGCCAAGACATATTACAGATGTTATAATAATTTTCTTTTTAGATCTCATGATACTTTTTTCACCTTCCTGTATCGGTTTTGAACAAGCATTTCCGAAAATGCTTCCATTCTTATTCTGAGCTGTTCAACATCCTGATATTGATAGTCTGTTTCAAGTCTGAAAACGGGTATATTGTACTCTGAAAGCATATTTTCTATTCTTTCAAGTTCAAAATCATATTCCGTCTGACCTTTCAGCACATGGTATATAACTCCTTCAATACCGCCTTTTTGTACTGCGTGAAGTATATTATCATAAAAAACATCATTGTTGATATATGCCGAAGATGTGTCTTTACGATACCATTCATTTGCAATATTCTCTATAAGTTTATCTCTGTTTCCCCTCATCATCTGACGGCTGTATATGACATTATTTAAAATCATTTGCGTATCACAAACAGAAAGCCCCGTATCTCTGATAAGAAACGGTATCTTATAATTCGGGAAAATTATGGGAGAACCTGCCAACATTATACGAGGACGGTTGAGTTCTTTATTTTTATACTTGGCGGAATAAAATTCCACTTCCTTTGAAAGCAATTCAACATGGTATATCCACTCATCAACGGAATTTGTCATATAATAAGAATTTTGTATAAAAAGTCTTGCGGAATCGGTTATAATATCGGTTCGCTCACGGGAAATCTCAAAAAATTTATACAGTGTATACCTCGCCGCAGACACTTGTTTCATGGCTGATACAACGGAACCTTTTGTCACTTTTTTATGTATATGAGCCGAAACTTTCCCGCATATTTTTTTCATCTGTTCCGCATATTTTTCCGTTGAATACTTGTCTTTTCTGTCGGGCGGAATATCAACAAAACATATTTTTTTACCCTCAGATTTAAGCTGATAAGCAATTTTTCTCATACTGTCGTTTATGAGAGGAATCATAAAAAGAGAATTTGAAAAGTCCGTCTTCGGTCTGTTTATATAGCCTAAAACAGAACGGCTCACAGGGTCGGTATCTCTCGGAACAAGGTCATCAGACCATGACAAAGAGCCAAGACTTCCGCCGATCAACCAATAAGGTTCTGCACCTGCTGCAATAACTATCTCCTCCGGTATCGAATTTCCCAACATCACGACTTGTTGAACAGAATGGTCTTTTTTATATGCCCAATTATATGCTGTATCAAGAAACCATTTGAAACTCGTTAATTTTGAATTTTCCTTGTAAAGCCTGTTAAGACTGTCAGAATACTCTTTATCAAAAATATCTGTTTTTT
>CADCCP010000034.1 GCA_902800005.1 uncultured Ruminococcus sp.
CGGTTCGACTTTCGGCATATCATCACGAAATACTTCATCTATTTTTTTCTGTATTTTGGCTATGTCTTTTTGTTCGGTAGTATCTTTTACTCTCAAATGAATAGTACTTACTTTGAAATTGTTGTCCATAGCATTGTACATGAAACGCAAAGATGTTTTTGAATCGGGTGGCATACTTGTTTTATCTTTTATTTCTGAAACAGTATATTCTGTACTGCCTATGGTTATTTTATCACTTTGTTTTAAATTCTGATAGGGAGTTTTAACATAAGGGCTTTTCTTGATAGAAATTTTGTTGTCGTTTCCATAAATTTCAGAACGATACTTTTTCAGCCATTCCCCATCGCCACCGATAGCTAAAAAACTTGTATTTTGCGTATCATCTGTATATCCGTATATTTCATAATACAACAAGTCATTGATCCCTGTTTCGATAACTTCATTTATTTTTGATTTTATATCTTTGAAAGTATGAAGATTATCAATATTTATGTATTTCTGACTGTGATTTGTATTAAGAGTATGAACGTTTGCTATATCTTCATCAGCAATCTTTTTGAATTTTTCTCTTATTTTGTTCACTTCATTCTCGTCAGTGCCTATGTATACAAACTTTTTTTCTTTTTCGTCAAATAACTCGAAAAAATCTGTATAAGGGTTACTTTCGTTATTCGGAGTGAATGATATGAAAAATGTTTTCTGTGTATCTGAGCGTTCATCTTCGGGTTCGGGCGTGACTGCATCGACCATTCCCGCAACGGCAAATGCCGCAATTATACAAATAATTTGCGATATTATGATAAACAAAAACAATACAGTTTTTGTTTTCATAAAAGTTCTGATATTTTTTAATACCAATGAAAACCACATATTTTATACTCCTCTGCATATTTATTTCTATATTTACAGACGGGAGAAATGCCCATTTGGTTTCATTAAAATTCCATCGAACTCACGTTATTTGTCATAATTCGGGTATTGACAATCTCGATTGAATTGTAATATACTTATAAAACATGAAACGATCGCTGAAATAATGACAGATGAAACAGGAGGAAAGTAAAAATGGAATTGATAAAGAGCTTTTCAGTAGACCATACACGCATTGTCCCCGGTATTTTTACAAGCAGGGTGGATCATTTAGGTGAATACTCTGTCACTACCTATGATATAAGACTTAAAAGACCTAACAGAGAACCCGCTATTGATGTTGCGGCAATGCATTCGTTGGAACATATTATTGCCACATATCTCCGTAATGATCCCGATTGGAAAGATGAGGTAATATACTGGGGACCTATGGGCTGTTTGACGGGTTTTTATCTAATACTCAAAGGAAACCGTCCGGCTCATGAACTTTACGGGCTGATACTGAGAGCATTCAAGTCTGTGAATGATGTATGTGAAGTACCGGGTACTGCTCCCGAAAATTGCGGATATTGCCGTATGCACAATCTTGAAATGGCAAAATGGTATGCAAACGAGTTTGCAGCTTATCTTGAAGCAAATGCTCAGAACAGCGATATTTTTGAATATCCGAAGACAGAACGTCTTGTGACGGATAACGGTCAGCATTTTTATGATTCATGACCGATAAGTATGATGTTCTCTCTGAGATCGTGGAATATACAAAAAAATTCGGCTTGCCTCTCCCTGAATCAGAGAGAACAAGCCGAGTTTTTTTATCTGTTAATTAGCTGATTTTTTGCTGCACGTTCCGTTACAGCCCGAACAGCCGTTACAGCCGCTGCACCCGCATATATTTTTGCCTTGTTTTTTCTTTCGCACAAGATAGACTATATCAAGAATGATAACTGCAAAAACAACGGCTGATATAATGATAGTTGCCAAATTCTGAGAAATGAATTCAATCATGACTTCACACTCCTTATGCAGCGTGATGATGTGATTTCTCTTTCGGGGCAGGTCTGAACAGCATAAAGCACATAAATCCCAATATCGCAAGGGCAAATATCAAGCCTATGACATTTACATTGCCTGTGAAAAGGCTGCCTATCTGGAATATCATCAAAGATACAGCGTATGCAAATGCACACTGATAGCCTATTGCAAAAAGCGTCCACTTGGGATTGTTCATTTCTCTGCGAATAGCACCGATAGCCGCAAAGCATGGGGCACACAAGAGATTGAATGCAAGGAATGAATATCCTGCAAGGCGTGTCAATCCCTCAAAGTCAAGCACTCCGAATACTCCGACAACTTCTTCTTTTGCGACAAGTCCCATAACAGTTGCAACTGTTGCAGTAGAATTGCCGAATCCCAAAGGTGCAAATATCCAGCAGATAGAATTGCCGATAGCCGAAAGAATACTTACGCCGTCTTCGTCAAATTCCGAATAATAACCGAATGAACCGCCGTTCCAGCCGAGAGAATTCAAAAGCCATATAAGAACAGAGGAAAGCAATATAATTGTACCTGCTTTTTTGATGAAAGACCATGCTCTTTCCCATACGGAACGCAGAACATTTCCGACTGTGGGAAGATGATATGGGGGAAGCTCCATAACAAACGGTGCAGGATCGCCTGCAAAAGGTCTTGTCTTTTTGAGCATGATACCCGATACTATGATAGCAGCAACTCCCAAGAAATATGCACTCGGTGCTACCCACCATGAACCGCCGAATACCGCTGCTGTCAGAAGTGCAATGATAGGCAGTTTTGCACCACACGGGATACATGTAGTGGTCATTATGGTCATACGTCTGTCACGCTGACTTTCGATAGTTCTTGAAGCCATTATACCCGGTACACCACAGCCCGAACCTACAAGCATAGGTATAAATGATTTACCGGAAAGTCCGAAACGTCTGAATACACGGTCAAGGATAAATGCGATTCTTGCCATATATCCGCATGATTCGAGTATCGCAAGGAATAAGAACAGTATGAGCATTTGCGGAACAAATCCCAGAACTGCACCGACACCGCCTATGATACCATCAAATACAAGTCCTTGCAACCATTCGGGAGTATTTTCAAAAAGCGGTTTCAAAAGTGCCGGTATACCGGGGATCCATACACCATATTCTGCATTATCGGGCAAACCCTCGGCATCGTCATCCGTTGCCTCGTCATATATATCCGTGAAAGTATATTCTATATCTTTTTCGGTATAGTATTCTTCAACAGAGGCAGAATATGTTTCATAAGCCTCGTCAAAGTCTGCAAAACTTCCGTCCTCGATAGCGGAATAAATATCCTCTGCACCGAGAACATCAGCGTCAACAGCGGCTTTTATCTCATTTTTAAATTCGTCCGTCCAGATATTTTTCTCTGCATACTCGTCCATAGCGGAATTATAGTCATCTCTGCCTATGCCGAAAAGATACCAGCCGTCACCGAATACACCGTCATTTGCCCAGTCGGTAACGATAGTACCCAGAGAATCGCCCCAAGGCATCGGTACAGGCATCATTACAAACGCATATATCAAGAACATTACAGCCGCAAATATCGGCAATGCAAGAATACGGTTCGTAACAACTCTGTCTATTTTGTCGGATACCGTCAAAGCACCCTCTTTTTTCTTCTTGTAGCACTTTTTAAGAACACCTGTGATATATTCATATCTGTCATTGGTGATGATACTTTCAGCATCATCGTCCAATTCCTTTTCGGCAGCCGTAATATCATTTTCAATATGCGACAGCTTATCTTCCAATATTTTAAGCTTTTCAATGATCTTTTCGTCACGTTCAAATATTTTTATAGCATACCATCTTTGCTGTTCTTCGGGCATTTCATGCAATACAGCTTCTTCGATGTGGGCGATAGCGTGTTCAACAGGACCTGAAAAAGAGTGCTGCGGAATGGTCTTTTCACCTTTGGCAGCTTCTATGGCAGCTTCGGCGGCAGCAGTTACACCATCACCTTTGAGTGCGGATATAGGCACTATCTTGCAGCCGAGAGCCTTTGACAGTTCCTCAACTTTGATAGTATCTCCGTTTTTGCGAACTATATCCATCATATTGAGTGCAATGACAACGGGTATTCCCAATTCAACGAGCTGTGTCGTGAGATAGAGGTTTCTTTCAAGGTTGCTTGCGTCAACGATATTGAGGATAACATCAGGCTTTTCGTCAACAAGATAATTTCTTGCAACTATTTCTTCGGGGGTGTACGGTGACAGGGAATAGATACCCGGCAAGTCAGTAATGGTTACATCACTGTGTTTTTTGAGTTTGCCCTCTTTTTTCTCAACAGTAACGCCCGGCCAGTTTCCTACAAACTGATTTGCACCTGTCAGGGCATTGAATAAAGTTGTCTTGCCGCTGTTCGGATTTCCGGCAAGAGCGATTTTTACAGCCATAATTTTTCACCTTTCCTTTTACTCTATTTCGATCATTTCCGCATCGGCTTTTCTCAGTGAAAGTTCATAGCCCCTCACAGTAACTTCGATCGGATCGCCGAGCGGTGCAAATTTACGGATATATATTTCCGTATTGCGAGTAATGCCCATGTCCATTATCCTACGCTTTACTGCACCTTCACCATGAAGTTTGACAACTCTAACCTTTTCGCCTGTTTTGGCATCTTTGATAGTCCTCATAAAGCTCCCTCTTTCATACCATGATTTTTTTTGCCATGTCGCTGTTGACGGCGATCCTTGAATTTTTGACATTGATTATGACATTTCCTCCGAATGTGCTTACAACATTTACGGTGCTGCCTGTTATCAATCCCAAGTCTTCAAGATGTTTTTTTACTTCAGGTGAACCGCCGACTTTTTTTATGACAAGTTCTTTACCCGTATCTGCGAGTGTCAAAGGTATCATATTTTCTTCCCCCTTTGAAACGAAATAGTTAGACTAATGAAATTTAACAAGACTAACCGATAAATAGTTTAACATATCTAATTGTTTCTGTCAAGTCTTTTTATAAAATATAAAATGAGCAGATCTGAATTTTTCAGTAAAATTCAAATTTGCTCATTTACGGAGTTTTAAAATCAAATAAGTTTTGTTCAGAACATTGTACCGAGATCGATCCATTCACAATCATCTGTTATTTCGGCACCTGCAAATACAGCTTGAGCTTTTTTTGTATCGTAGTCAAGCACCACCATATGTATAAGTGTATGACTTCGGAAGTTTATAAGATTGCTGTCAACAGTTTTTTCGGAAGTCAGAAGTGCTTTGAAACGGTCAAGGGAAATTTTATCTTTTTCCTGTGAAAAAAGCTGATCGTATTTCAGCCATCTCACAAGATTTGTAGGATCGTCGGTAATTTTATCTGAATTTCCGCTTGTCACAAAGCTGTTGACGACACATAAAATATCGGGATCACTCCATTTAAGACCATCAAGAAGTTTGGTATTCCCGTCACGGATAACGGGACTGCCGTCTTTTTCGGTTATCGCTGACTCTACACAGTAAGCATCTTTATTATCGGTAATGAAGAAATTTGCGTTATAAGTGTATGTTTTGGCATTATTGCAAAGATATTCAGCTGCCTGTTTTGCAGTCGTACAGGATTCGGCTGCCTTGCGTATATCATAGCTGTAACAGGTCTTGCCGTCAACGGTCAACGGTTCATCGTATTTACTGCCAACGTCAAGGATACCAAACATAACGCCGTTACTGTTTATTACCGTCAGTACGTCAAACATTCCCAAAAGTCCTATAGTTGTAATAGAGTTACGTCCGTTTTTGAAATGCACAACACTGTGAAAATCTGCCAATTGTCTTTCGCTGCCGGGTGACCATTCCAAAAGTCTTGCAGAGATACGGCTGCCGTTTTGAGTTTTATTGCCGTTTGCGGTAATGGTACTGCACGCCGTAGCTCTCAACAGATCGGGTACCATATTCATAATAACGGCTTCTTCATAGGACATTTTTCCGTCAGCCTTGACACCGTGGAGACCTCCGCTGATTTTTTGAGCATAAGCATCAAGTTCTTCACGATATTTTTTATCGAGAGAATTTTGCAGTATCATAGACCCGTATGCAAGCGTATCTGATATATCTTCATTTGTCATATTACCTATCATTTCAAAAATATACTCATCGATAACCTTGACGTAATCGGGGCATATATCCTGTATCGCTTCGGCATAAGCGTTTCCTATCTGTGCAGGACTGCCTTTTTCGTAGTCTAAAGTTATATCATAATAACTTGCCTTTTTTTCTATCCTGCAAAGCCCGTCAGCAGATACAACGGTCTTAACGGTCTTTTCAGCGACAGGCGAAACATCCTTGTAATCCCTTTGAATGACAAATGCTCCGTCGGCTGCGGGTTTGAGTTCACTTTGTTTGAACGGCGGGAACTGAAAACCGTCATAACTCGGCACAGAACAGCCTGACAAAAGACATACGGAAGATGCAAGTAAAAATGAGATAAATATTTTGAATTTTTTCATATCCGATGCACCGCCTTACCAACCCTGATCCATCAGCCACTGATTGAGCCAGCGGTCACGCATGGGCAGATCATTCTCATTTTCAAGTTTTTCCAAATGAACGTCACCGTGTATAGTGCCGTCTACGAGATATATGACTCTGTCGCATTGAGCAGCTACTTTTACGCTGTGGGTAACCATCATGATACCTGTACCGTCACGATTTATTTTTCTGAGTTCCTGCATTACTTCATTAGTCGAGCGTGAATTGAGTGCCCCTGTCGGTTCATCTGCAAAAATGACTTTCGGTTCATTGATGAGGGCACGGCATATACACGCTCTCTGAAGCTGTCCGCCTGAAACTTCACTGACTTCTCTTAAAGCAATATCGCTTATACCAAGCCTATCCATCAGTTCGGAAGCACGGGCATTCACGGAATTTCTGTCTTTGCCTGCCTGATATGCGGGAAGAACTATATTGTCAAATACACAGAGTTTTTTGAGCATATACATCTGCTGAAAGATAAATCCCATTTCGTTCAGTCTTACTTTGGAAAGCTCGTTCTTTTTCAGAGAACTTATCTCTCTGCCGTTAAATTCCACGCTGCCCGAATCAATGGTATCCATACCGCTGACGGAATACAAAAGAGTTGATTTACCGCTGCCGCTGGGTCCCATGATGGCAACAAACTCTCCATCCTCCATGTTGAGATCAAGATTTTTCAGTACCTCATTGTCATATCCTTTCATGTGATATGTTTTGCAAAGCTGTTTTACAGTGATAATATTCATAAGTATTCTCCTTTACTCGTCCCTTATACTGCGTATATCTATCTTATTTATCCTGCGGAGAGTGAGCCATTGCGTCACAAGTACGGCTGCTGTTATCAAAACGGGTATTACGATAATGCTCATGAAATATTCGGGGAGCAGTCCGAATCCCGTTATACCGATACTTTCCATAATAATACCAATGATGAACTGACCGAGAGTTCTCAGCAATATCTCTCCTGCAATGACGGATACTATCAAAAGTATCAGTATCCTGAAAATATGAGCTGCTTTAATGGTGCTTTCACTGAAACCGATACTTTTCATAAATGCTGTTTCTGCCGTTTCTTCGGCAATAAATACGCTTGAATACAGATATGTCATAAGCATGAGTATCAAAAGTACGGCTGAACCTACCGCATATTCCAAAATATCAAATATAGTGCTGTAAACGATAAGCATACTTCTTGTATGCTCCATGCCGGTTCGCACGACTTCCTGACCGAAATGTTCGGCAAGCTGTGTAAGTACGGCATTTTTGTCATCGGAATCTATTATCATTGCCATGAAAGTTTTTCCTGTTGACGGAAGTTCAAATTCAGTACCTATTATAGAGATCGGTACACCGCTGTCCATGGCATTTACAAAACCCGTTACTTTGCATTTGACTTTTGTTTCCGCACTTTCAAATTTATCATTTTTTCTTGTAGTATACGGAATTGTCAATTCAACCTCATCACCGAGCATAATACCGAGACTGTTTGCCGCCGACCAACTCAAAGCGACTTCATCTTTATGTACGGGTATACTGCCTGCATGATAGGATAATTTACTTATGTCACCGCTGCCCCACCATATAATACTGCTGTAATCACTGTCATTGTGTTTGATTCTGCCGAGAGTCTCATAATGTTCTGCATCGATATGTGCAGGTATACCCGCCTCTTTTATTTCTTCATTAACAATATCCCAAAGTTCTTCGTTGTTTTTATTCATTCTTTCGATATATTTCGCAAACTGATCGTTTGTAAATTCAGGGAAGAAATCTAACTGATATTTAAAGCTGTATTTCAGAAAATCGGGCGTAATGACGGAATTTTTGATATTCACAACAAAGAGGATTATCAGAATACCAAGCGTATAAGCGATAAACAGGAATATATATCTTTTAAAGCGTTTGGTAAGGTCTGCACAGGCAAGATAGAATGATGGAGCGGTTTTCTTTTGCTTATGAAGAAGCAAGCCTTTTCCGCCCGAAAAGCGTTCTGCTTTATTTTCGCCCCTTATGGCGGCAACAACGGATATTTTATTTATGTGCCTCATGACAAGCAGAGAGAAACCTATAATAAGTGCTGTCATAAAAATAACCGAAAAAATACCTATCAATATCATTTCACCGAGTGAAGGCATGATATTTCCGGGAGAAAATGTTGAAAGGACTGTTTTCGATACAGGCAGACCTGCAATTATACCTATAGTACCGCCGACAAATGCAAAGAAAATATATTTTGCGGCAAAAAGCCACCTGAATTTTATCGAATCCGCACCTATGGCACGAAGCATACCTATTTCACGTTCTTCATCTTTTAGTGCGGCTATCATGGTGAATCTTATTGTCATCACGACAATGAGTATAAGAAATATACTGATAAGTGACATGAATATTGCAATTATATAATTTAAGATATAGTCATCACTGCTTTCGGGATTTTGCAGTTCCGTACTTGCAAATGAAGATTTAGTTATCTTGTCGCTCAGTACGATATAAGAACTTATATCCATATTTTTCAGCTTTACGCCGTATATATTTATTTTATCGAATATTTCGCTCGAAATCAATTCATAATCGCCGTCCGATAAGATATACCACTTGTTATAGCTTGAATAGGGCTGTTTATAAAAACCGGCTATAACGAGTTCATAAGTATTTCCGAGATTGGTAGTAAGCCTTACAGTCTGACCGACTTCCGCAAAAGCGATACTGCGGAGTTTTTCCGATACCCATATAGTACCGTTTTCAACGGCAAACGGCTTATCGTCAAGGGTATATAAAAAATCACCGTCTTTGTTTATCGTCATAAGATAGTGTTGACCGTAATTGAGCTGATCTGTTTTTGACTCATCGATATAGGGAAAATCCAAAAATTCTGATAAAATTTGTCTGACTTCTTTTTGATAGTACCCTGAAATATTGGTATCATTATCAAGAATTTCTTTAGTGTTTCCCGCAAATTTTTCTGATGAAATGATCGGATCATACACTATCATATCCGAGCCTTTGCAGGCAGAGTTGTTTCTTTCTGCACTTGTAAAGAATTGGTATATCTGTACTCCGCTGACAAATACGAGTACAGATGCAGCCGTGATGAACAAAAACAAGACCACACTAAGCCCCTTTTTTTGTTTAAGATCGCTTTTGAGCATTTTTCGGAACATAATTTTTATCACCTGTTTTCTTGTATATTTCATAATTATGATAACATTGATTTAAGTTATAGTCAACAAAAATTTTTCTTTATTATTTAAAAAATATATCTAATGTAAGTTCTATCGTCAGTATAACTTTTGTACAATTTTTAAATTTGCTTGTTTTAAAGAAAAAATGATAATTTTGTTCATATATCGCAAATCAGCTATTGACAATCTTTGCAGAATTGAGGTATACTTACTTGTAGATGGACTTTATCAATGTTCATTCTGTCAACTGAAAAAAGAAAACATCAAGGAAAATTTTTTATGATCGGATAACGATGATGACGTTCAGAACGTGCATCACGGCGGGAATGTGTCCGAAAAGTGATATTTTGTTTTGGATCGATCATATCTATTTATAAGGAGGATAAGTTTTATGGCTGTTACACTCAACGACAAGCATTTGGAGGAATTTATCTCAAAAGAGGAATATCAGGCGATCGCTCCGCAGATCTCCGCTTCACATGGTATTCTCCATAACAAGACAGGTCTCGGAAATGATTTTCTGGGATGGCTCGACCTGCCCATAGACTATGACAAGGACGAGTTCGCAAGGATCAAACAGGCTGCCGAAAAGATCAAGAGTGATACTGATGTATTCGTTGTTATCGGTATAGGCGGTTCATATTTGGGTGCAAGGGCTGCAATAGAATTTCTGAAGTCGCCCAATTACAATGCCCTGCCTAAAGATACCCCCGACATCTATTTCACCGGAAATTCCATAAGTTCAACGGCTCTTGCAGAACTTCTTAAAATATGCGAGGGAAAGCGTGTATCTATCAACATGATCTCAAAGTCGGGTACTACAACAGAACCTGCTATCGCATTCAGAGTGTTCAGAGAGCTCCTTGAAAAACAGTACGGCAAGGACGGTGCAAGAGAAAGAATATACTGCACGACAGACCGTGCAAAAGGTACTCTCAAGCAGCTTGCTACCAAAGAAGGTTATGAAACATTCGTTGTACCCGATGACGTAGGCGGACGTTTCTCAGTGCTGACGGCAGTCGGACTCCTTCCGATAGCTGTGGCAGGTGCAGATATAGATGCACTTATGGCAGGTGCTGCAAAGGCAAGGGAAGAACTCTGCAATACAGACCTTGAGAAAAATCCCTGCTATAAATATGCCGCTGCAAGAAATATCTTGTACCGTAAGGGCAAATCTGTTGAAATGCTCGTAAGCTATGAGCCGGCATTTACAATGATGTGCGAGTGGTGGAAACAACTCTTCGGCGAGAGCGAGGGTAAGGACAACAAGGGTATCTTCCCGGCATCCGTCATCTTCTCAACAGACCTGCACTCGATGGGACAGTTTATTCAGGACGGTGCAAGGATCATGTTTGAAACAGTCGTTCAGATAAACAAACCCAAGTATGAACTGACTATCGGCACCGATCCCGAAAATGTGGACGGTCTGAACTTCCTTTCGGGCAAGACTGTTGACTTTGTCAATAAAAAGGCTTTTGAAGGTACGGTGCTTGCACATACCGACGGCAGAGTGCCTAATATCGTTCTTAACATAGAAGAAGCCAATGAAAACGAACTCGGCTACCTCATCTATTTCTTTGAGAAGGCTTGTGCGATCAGCGGATATACCATGTGTCTGAATCCGTTCAATCAGCCCGGTGTGGAAAGCTATAAGAAAAATATGTTTGCTCTTCTCGGCAAGCCCGGCTATGAAGATCAGAAAACTGTACTTGAAGCCCGTTTGGGATATAATGCGGAAAATAAATAAGAAGTTTATAGGGATAAAAATAAGTTGACATATCCCTGTATTTGTAGTAAAATTAGATAAGACTAAAAAGTTTATAAGGAGGCAGATTCCGATGGTTACACTTATTATCGGCAAAAAAGGCTCGGGAAAAACTAAAAAGCTCATCAATCTTGCAGCAGAGGCTGTCCAGAACTCAAAGGGCAATGTCGTTGTTATCGAGAAGGGTGCAAAGCTCACTTATGACGTTTCCCACAAGGCAAGACTTATCGACACCGAACAGTACGGCATTTCAGGATATGAGGCATTCTTCGGATTCTTGAGCGGACTTTGTGCAGGCAACTACGATGTTACGGATGTGCTTGTAGACTCGACTCTCAAGATAGGCGGTCAGGATTTCTCTGCTTTTGCACAGTTCATTGAGAAGATAAATGTTCTTGCAACAAAATCAGAAACAAAATTCACTTTCCTTGTATCCGCAGATGAAAAAGATATTCCTGCAAGCCTTGATGCAGTTACCGTGAAACTTTGATAAAAAAATATATTCCCGTTGCAGTTGTTCTGTAACGGGAATTTTTTTATCTTCTCACGGAAATATCTTTTTTATGCAAGTATTCTTTAAGTTCGCCTATCGATATTTCGCCGAAATGGAAAAGTGAAGCTGCCAATACAGCATCAGCCTTGCCGTCTGTGAATACGTCCGAAAAATGCTCCAAGACACCTGCACCGCCCGATGCGATAACGGGGATACCGACATTTTCGGAAACTGCTCTTGTCAGTTCAATGTCATAACCGTTTTTAGTGCCGTCACAATCCATGCTTGTCAGGAGTATCTCTCCTGCACCACGCCTTTCAGCTTCGATCGCCCACTTTACAACGTCTTTTTCGGTGTTTATCCTGCCGCCGTTGATGTAAACATCCCAACCGCTTTTGTCAGCCCTTCTTTTTGCGTCTATCGCTGTCACAACGCACTGACTGCCGAATTTATAGGCGGCTTCATTGATGATCTCAGGTCTGTGAACTGCCGCCGAATTGACGGATACCTTATCTGCACCTGCACGGAGGATGGCGGTGAAGTCTTCAACGGTGCGAATGCCGCCGCCTACCGTGAACGGTATGAAAACGCAGTCGGCAACAGCCCTTACTACGTCAACTATGATATTTCTCGCATCACTGGAAGCCGTTATGTCAAGCAATACAAGTTCGTCTGCACCTTCTTTGTCGTATATCTTCGCACATTCCACAGGATCGCCTGCATCACGGAGATCGACGAAATTTGTGCCTTTAACGACTCTGCCGTCTTTTATGTCAAGGCATGGGATTATTCTTTTTGCATACATTTTTAATTCCCCTTTGCAATGTCAATGAAATTCCTTAATATCTGCAAACCGACTTCACCGCTTTTTTCGGGGTGAAACTGCGTGGCAAAGATATTCTTGTACTGCACCGCTACATCTATATTTATGCCGTAATTTGTTCTTGCTGCAACGATATTTTCATTTTCGGCTTTGAGATAGTATGAGTGTACAAAGTATACATAGGGATCATCAGGAATGTTTTTGAAAATGCCGTCCTTTTTGAGAAGGTCAAGGGAATTCCAACCCATATGAGGTATCTTCAAAGTACCGTTTTGATTGGGGATCTTCTTAATAGAGCCTTTGAGGAGTCCGAGTCCCTGTACATCGGGGCTTTCTTCACTGCCGTCAAAGAGTAACTGCAAGCCCAGACATATCCCCAGAAATGCCTTTCCCGTCTGAACAAATTCAAGTACAGCCTCATCTGCACCCGTCTTTTTCATACACGACATAGCATCTGCAAACGAGCCGACACCCGGCAGGATTGCTCCGTCAGCTTTTAAAATTTCTTCTTTTTTGTCGGTGACAATGCTTTCACAGCCTATGAAATCAAGTGCCTTTACAACACTCTGCAAGTTGCCTGCACCGTAGTCGATGACCGCTATCAATCTTTTTTCCTTCTTTCTTTTTTAATTTCAGCTACATTTTAGCATAAATTCATTTGATTTGCAACAAGTTTGGAGTTATAATTCAGAAATTATTACAGATAATACAAATGGGAGATGGTGCAGATGAAGAAATATATATACTTATTTTTGGCAACATTGGTCATTATATCGGCAGTGGTCATGTCAGGTTATGCAATGATGGGCAGTCCTGCAAGTGCAGAGATATTTGTACTCGCTCCGCAGGATGTGGACAATACAGTTACAGCTTCGGGAAAATTGCAGTACAGATCAGGTAAGTCCGTGAAAAGTGACGGTTTCGGCATCATGAAAGAGGTTTATGTCAAAAGCGGTGACTTGATAAAGAAAGGTGACAGGCTCTTTTCATACTATCAGGCAGACATGGCAGAACAATATGCAGATATGGGGAATTTGCTTGGAACGCTGTCGGTGAAAGAACAGGTACTTGAAGAGGTCAAGAAATACTGCACAGTGAAAGAGATCATCTCCGACACGGACGGCAAAGTGACATATATACAGTACGGCACAGACGACATTATGCAGAAGAATGCAGATGTGATAAAGCTGTCTGATACAGGTATTCTTGAGGTGCCTGTGAATATCAGCGAAAACTATATAGACAGGGTGCAGATAGGACAGTCTGCACAGGTCACTTTCAATGCAGTTCCGAATAAAATTTACACGGGCAAGGTCACGAAAATCGCCGAAGAAGCTGCTCAGACAACAGGCTTGAACGGCAGAGAAACAACTGTAAGTGTGACAGTCACTCTTGATGATAAAAAAGATGATAAACTGCGTATAGGCTACAGTGCAGACTGCACTATCGTTACTTCAACGGATAAAGATATATTGGTAGTGCCGTATGAGTGCATACACTCGGACGACAAAGGCGATAATGTATACACGCTTGTGAAGAACAAGGCAAAGAAGGTGTACATCAAAACGGGCAGGGAATATAAAAACGGTACAGAGATACTTTCAGGCTTGAAAACAGGCGATAAGATCATAATCAGTTGAAAACAATTTGCAGATATAAGGAAGTGAATGGAAATTGCTGTTGAGTGCTTTAAAAGGGCTTTTCCGAAAGAAAGGCAGAACTTTTCTGACATTGTGCGGTATAGCTGTAGGTGTGGCTTCCGTGATCGTCATCAACTGTGTAAGTCAGTGCGGAAGTAATGCCCTTACAAGTGAAATTGACGGTCTTGGCATAGGCGGTATCACCGTCAGCCTGAAAAAGCAGTCGGCAAAGCTGTCTGAAA
>CADCCP010000035.1 GCA_902800005.1 uncultured Ruminococcus sp.
ACCAAATGTATTAGGATAATTTCCGAAAGCAAGCACATTGAACAAGGAATGAAACATAAAAGTTGTTTTTATAACTTTTTATAAGTTTTCAGTAACGGATGTATGAGTTTTGAAGATCATAGCTGTAAACAATCAGAAAGGCGGTACCGGAAAAACCACAACGGCGGCGGCGTTGGGATTCGGATTGTATCACAGGGGATATAAGATATTGCTGATAGACCTTGACGGACAAGGAAATTTATCATACACGCTCAATGCCGATAATGACAGATACGGTACGTTCGGTATCATGGAACGTCCGGAAACTGTAATGGGAGAAATACAGCATATTTTGGACGGTGAAGGAAAAATAGACATTATCGCCAGCACAGAAAGGCTTGCCATTGCAGAAAAGATATTTACGGAACTCGGTAAGGAATATAAATTGAAAGAGGCTTTGCAGCAAATACCTATGGAAAGTTATGACTATGTTATCATAGATACACCGCCTGCATTGGGCATACTTTCTATCAATGCCCTCGCTGCTGCCGACAGCGTGATAATACCTGCACAGGCGGATATCTACTCTTTACAGGGTATCACACAGATCAACAGTACCATATCAACTGTCCGCAAGTACTGCAACAGCAAATTGCAGATAGATGGGATAGTCCTTACAAGATACAACAGCCGTACAACTATCAGTAAAGACCTTGCTACAGCCCTTTCACAGACTGCACAAAAGCTGAATACAAAAGTGTATGATACCAAAATCAGAGAGTGTACGGCTATCAAAGAGGCTCAGGCTCTCAGAAAAGATATTTTCACATATGCACCGAAAAGCAATGCAGTTGATGATTACAACAAACTTATCAATGAAATGACGGAGGAGAAATGATATGAAAAAACAATTCACAAGTGCAGCAGAAGAACTGATCGCAGGCATCGGACAATCCGAAATGCCTGTTGAAGAAAAATATGAATCGTCAGAAAATGAAATTATACCCGATGAGCATTATGTCAGATATATAGAACCACGCAGTGAACGCATGAACCTTCTTTTGTCAAAAAGTCTGTTAAAGAAAATAACACTGGAATCCAAAAAAAGAAAAATGTCTAAGAATGGTCTTGTAAATGCTATACTCGAAAATTATTTTTCAGACGAAAATAAATGACCGTTGACGTTGCTTTTATAGGGTGCAAATTGGTCGAAACAACAACCGATTTGCACCCTATCATTGATAATATAAAAGAAATTTTTGCTTGACAAAAAAATTTTTTGTAGTATAATAAACAATCATATAGAAAAGGTAGGAATTGATTATGGAAAGAAGAAAGTCACAGGAACATCTGAAGCATATTATGATGACTGCATTATTTGCAGCCATGATATATGTCATTACATCATTCGTGAAGATACCGACTTATCAGGGATACATACACGTTGGTGATGGAATGATGTACATTGCAGCAGCAGTGCTGCCTGCTCCCTATGCCATAGCTGCTGCAGCCATTGGCGGCGGTATGGCGGATTATTTATCGGGCTTTGCGGTATGGGTGCTGCCGACAATTATGATAAAATCTGCAGAAGCAGCACTGTTTACCTCAAAAAAATCTAAAACTGTATGTAAACATAATATCATTGCAGTCATACTGTCATCTGTAATTTGCATAGCAGGCTATTATCTGGCAGAAGGATTGATCTATGGCAACTTCATAGCGGCTTTGGCAAGTATTCCGACAAATCTCATACAGGTAATCGGAAGTGCTGCTTTATTCGTATTTTTGGGAATGTCACTTGATAAAACCGGTCTTAAAAAATTCATATGACATATTTGTTAAAAATAAACGTATATAATAAAAAGCCTCCGAAAATTTGATGATTTCGGGGGCTTTAGTTTGTCAGGCAACATTTTATATATCAAAACAGCACATATCTACAAATTTTTCTAAAATCAACAATTCCCGATTCGGAAAGATGTTGCCATCATTGCTTTTTCATAATTTTTTGCCTAAAAAATACTGTTCGACATTCCTGTCAAGAGAAGAGATCATTTTTACGATACTGTCACAAGACTCTTTAAAACCATCCTGTATGCATTTTTGTATGACGGAAAGAAATCCGCTTGAACGGTAACGGCATATATAAGAAAGGTCTTTTGCATCTATGTCAACTCCGAGCTTTTCACTGTATATTTTCTGAAGCGTTCCCTCTATGATCCTGCTTAATTTATCCTTGAGCCTGCTTGTTGCATTGGGACTGAATATCATAACAAAAGTCGCACGATTATCATAAATGTAGCTGACAAGATGTTTGAAAAATTCCTCAGCATTTATGTTGTCAAGCTCAAGCACGATAAGTCCGATACTCAGCAATTTTTCATGCTCGATCTGGTCATAAAGGTCATATACATCAAGATAATATTTATAGAATGTGACACGGCTTATATCCGCCTTGTCAACGATCTCCTGTACTGTTATCTTATGCAGTTCTTTTTCCTGCAGGCACTCGGACAGTGCATTGCAGACAGCTTTTTTGGTTTTCAGTGTACGGCGGTCTGTCGATTGCTTTTCACTCAATCGTAACATCTCCTTTTTCATCAGTTATTATGATTATAGCAAATTTCTCTTGTTTATGCAACAATGTCCGTGTCGATCCGTCAGTGAGCTGACTTTTTCTTGACTAAATGTATAATGTGATTTTGGCACAAAAAAGCAGTATCCGAGGAGTGACATACGGATACTGCTTTTTTATATATGAATAATATCGACTGTAATCCCCGTGCCGACATTACCATAAACTGTATTTATTCATGATCCTGCAAGGCATCAAAGCCTGTTTCACCTGTTCTGATCTTCACAACGTCCTCAACGTCATAGATAAATATTTTTCCGTCGCCTATGTGACCTGTGTACAGGGCTTTCACAGCTGTATCAACAACAGTTTTCACGGGTATCTTGCTGACGACTATATCTATTCTTATCTTCGGCAAAAGATTCATCTCGACCTCTACGCCTCTGTAATACTCCGTATTGCCTTTCTGAGTGCCGCAGCCGAGTACCTGAGTGACGGTCATGCCCGTTATGCCGATATTCGTCAAAGCCGTGTTGAGTTCTGTAAATTTGCTCTGTCTTGTAACTATGCTGACATTTGTGAATTTAGGTCTGTCTTTGTCCACAGACTTATCAACGGGTGTAAGAAGATTGACCTCCACAGCCTTTTCGGGCGGTACAGAGCCTTTTTCTTCGGTCTTTCCCGTCAACACCTGCGGAACAGGCATGAAGTCTGCATAAGAACTTGAAAGTCCATGCTCTGTAAGGTCAAGTCCCTTGACTTCTTCTTCTTTCGAGGCACGAAGTCCTATCGTTTTCTTGATGACAAAAAAGATCATCGTCATAAAGACTGCCGTATAAGCACCGATACAGAGTATACCGAGAGTCTGCTTGCCAAGCTGTGTAAAGCCGCCGCCATAGAGTAAACCGAGAGTTGCTTCATCTTTGGAGAAAATACCTACTGCCAGTGTTCCCCAGATACCATTACACATATGGACTGCAACTGCTCCCACGGGATCATCTACTTTCAATTTGCTGTCAACGACTTCAACAGCGATAACTACAAGTATTCCTGCGACTATGCCTATGATGAGAGAACCTAAAATATCTACCGTGTGACAGCCTGCTGTTATAGCTACCAAGCCCGCAAGAGAGCCGTTGAGCGACATCGAGACATCAGGCTTGCCGTTCTTTATCCATGTATATATCATCGTTGCACAAGTGGCTGCTGCCGGTGCAACTGTAGTTGTAGCAAATATCTGTGCAAGCTGTGTAACATCTGTTGCAGCCGCACCGTTGAAGCCGTACCAACCGAACCACAAGATAAATACTCCCAATGCACCGAGAGTCAGACTATGTCCGGGGATAGCACGAGGCTTACCGGATTTAGAGTATTTGCCGATACGAGGACCGACCATAGCTGCACCGATAAGTGCCGAAATTCCGCCTACCGAGTGTATACAGGCAGAGCCTGCAAAATCTACAAAACCCATCTGTGCGAGCCAGCCCTGACTGTTCCACACCCAGCCTGCCTCTATCGGATATACTACAAGGCTTATAAGCCCACTGTAAATGCAGTATGAAATAAATTTCGTTCTTTCCGCCATAGCACCCGATACAATGGTTGCGGCGGTTGCACAGAATACCAGATTGAATACAAAACTTGACCACGGAAAATTATTGAAATTCGTGAAAATGTCAAGATTTGGCACTCCGATAATGCCTAATACATAATCTTCCGACATCATCAAGCCGAATCCCAGAAAGATAAACATGATAGTGCCTATACAAAAATCCATGAGATTTTTCATGATGATGTTGCCGGCATTTTTTGCTCTTGTAAAGCCTGTTTCCACCATTGCAAATCCGCACTGCATGAAGAATACAAGAGCCGCACCGATCAGAAACCATATACTTATCGTGAAAGCATTAGACTCTTTAACAGCCTGTTCGACAGCCGTATTGACCATAACGCTATCCATATTTCTTCACCTTTTTTCCTTTTATTCCTTTTTTCACATGGGGAGCGATATTCCAACTCCACTCTCCACTCTAAATATCAGACTCCGAAGAGTATTTCACCGTATGACGGATACGGGTAATATTTTGCAGAAGTCTTGCTCTCGATAGAATCACCGGTTTTTCTCAGCTTGTTCATGAGAGCAAAAACTGTATTACGGTAATACTTAGCAAGTGTAAGGCAGTCTGAACGATAATTTGACGCATTTTCAACTGCTCTTTTCAATTCTTCCGTTTCCTTTGCAAAAGCCTCACATTCCGATGAAAGAGTTTCTATGAGAGTTGTTTCGGGATATATTGAGTAATTGGGAGAAAGTGCCTTCTTTGCAAGAGCGGTATCTGTAAGTTCTTTCACAAATGAGATGACGGACGGAAGAATGTTCTTTTCAGCCATTTCTATCATTGTGCGAGCCTCTATGCGTATCTCTTTTGAATACTGCTCCAATTCTATTTCATATCTTGCAAGTATCTCCGATTCGTTCAAAATGCCGTTCTTCACAAACAGATCTATATTTTTTCTGTCGATGTAGTGTTCAAACGCTTCCGGAACTGAACGATAATTGCAAAGACCTCTCTTTTCGGCTTCTTTTACCCATTCTTCAGAGTAGTTATCACCATTGAAGATGATATTCTGATGTTCAGTAAAGGTCTTTTTAACGAGTTCTTTCAGAGCTGTCTGCAAGTCATCCGCATTGACAAGTTCATCATAGAACTGTGAAAGTTCTTCGGCAACCATTGTATTCAACATATAATTCGGACAGCCGATATTGAGTGATGAACCCAATGCACGAAATTCAAATTTATTTCCCGTAAATGCAAAGGGTGAAGTTCTGTTTCTGTCGGAAGTATCTTTCTTGAAGTCGGGCAAAACATCTACACCTGTCAGCATATCTTTTTTGCGTTCCGATACATACTCACTGCCGTTGATGATGGAATCTACCATTGCTCCCAAGTCATCACCGAGATACATTGAGATGATAGCCGGCGGTGCTTCATTTGCACCTAATCTGTGATCGTTTCCGGCAGATGCAACTGTAATTCTTAACAAGTCCTGATATTCGTGAACAGCCTTTACGACTGCTGCAAGGAACAACTGAAATTGCAGATTATTTTCAGGATTTTTGCCGGGATCAAGCAGATTTTCACCTGTATTCGTTGAGATAGACCAGTTATTGTGCTTGCCTGAGCCGTTCACGCCTGCAAAGGGCTTTTCATGCAAAAGACATACAAGACCATGCTTTTCAGCGATCTTTTTCATGACTTCCATAGTCAGTTCATTGTGGTCTGTCGCAATATTAGATGTTTCAAAGATAGGTGCAAGTTCATGCTGTGAAGGTGCAACTTCATTGTGTTTTGTCTTGGCAAAAATGCCTAATTTCCACAATTCTTCGTCAAGTTCATTCATGTATGCGGCAACTCTTGTTTTGATAGAGCCGAAATAATGATCTTCCAATTCCTGACCTTTGGGAGCGGGTGCTCCGAAAAGCGTTCTGCCCGTGAAAATCAAGTCGGGGCGTTTATCGTAAACTTTTTTATCTATAAGGAAATATTCCTGTTCGGGACCTACTGTTGTGGTAACTCTTATAACGTCCGTCTTGCCCAGCAAATGCAGGACTTTTACGGCGATATTGCTGAGTCTTTCCATTGAACGCAAGAGCGGTGTTTTTTTATCGAGGATCTCACCCGTATATGAACAGAAAGCTGTCGGGATATAAAGAGTTTTATCACGAATAAATGCCGGTGAAGTCGGATCCCATGTTGTATATCCTCTTGCCTCGAAAGTGGCACGAATACCGCCCGACGGGAAACTTGATGCATCCGGTTCGCCTTTGATAAGTTCTTTTCCCGAAAATTCCATGATGATCTGTCCGTCACCGACCGGGTAGATAAAGCTGTCATGCTTCTCAGCAGTGATGCCTGTCATAGGCTGGAACCAGTGTGTATAATGAGTACAGCCCATTTCAACTGCCCATTCCTTCATGGCATTGGCAACCGCATTTGCTACACTTATATCAAGCGGTTCACCATTTTTGATGGTCTTTTTCAGAGCCTTATAAGTTGCAGACGGAAGTCTTTCCTGCATTTTCCTGTCATTAAAAACCATACTGCCAAACATTTCTGGTACATTTGCCATAATATTCTCTCTCCTGTCATTCCTTTTCTATAAAACATAAAGACGTTGCAAGCACCATTGCTTACAACGCCTTTGTTGTTTCAATGGTTGCAGTATACACCATCAACTTCCATTTGTCAATAGGTTTTTGCAACTTTTTTTAAAAATCCTGCAAATTATTTAAAAATAATTCTCCTTAAGCCATTTTATTGCTTGATTTTGAATAATTTAAAAAATAATATGCAATTTGATATTGACAAACTTGCAGTACGGTCTTATAATAAGCCATGTAATCCCAAAATACGAAAGGACGATTTTTTATGTATTCCGACAATTTATATGATCCGTCATTCGAGCATGACAACTGCGGTATCGGTGCCGTTGTGAATATCAAAGGCATTAAATCGCACAAGACAGTTGAAGATGCTCTGACCATCGTTGAGACACTTGAACACCGTGCCGGCAAGGATGCCGAAGGCAAAACAGGTGACGGTGTAGGAATACTTCTCCAGATCTCACATAAATTTTTTCAAAGAGTGACTAAAAATACTTCCGTTGTACTCGGTGCAGAAAGAGATTATGCGGTAGGAATGTTTTTCTTTCCGCAGAATGAGCTGAGAAGAAATCAGGCTAAAAAAATGTTTGAGATCATCGCCGAAAAAGAAGGTCTTGATGTACTCGGCTGGAGAGAAGTTCCTTCTCAACCGGAGGTGCTTGGTGCAAAGGCTCTTGAATGTATGCCGAATATCCAGCAGTGTTTCATCAGCCGTCCGGAAGGTATAAAAAGAGGTCTTGATTTTGACAGGAAACTCTATGTTGCAAGGCGATTCTTTGAGCAGAGCAATGAAGATACTTATGTTGCATCTCTTTCAAGCCGTACTATAGTTTATAAAGGAATGTTCCTTGTAGGTGATCTGAGAAAATTTTTCCTTGATCTTCAGGACAATGACTATGAATCGGCTATTGCGATAGTACATTCGAGATTTTCTACAAATACCTTCCCAAGTTGGCAGAAAGCACATCCTAACAGAATGATCGTTCATAACGGTGAAATAAATACCATTCGTGGCAATGCCGATAAAATGCTTGCTCGTGAGGAGACCATGACTTCAGAATATCTCATGGGTGAAATGGATAAGGTTATTCCCGTTGTCAATCCCGAAGGAAGCGACTCTGCAAGACTTGACAATACTCTTGAATTTCTTGTCATGAGCGGAATGCCTCTGCCATTGGCGGTCATGATAACTATTCCTGAACCTTGGGACAACAACCATGCCATGAGTCAAAAGAAGCGTGACTTTTATCAATATTATGCTACGATGATGGAACCTTGGGACGGTCCTGCTTCAATTCTTTTTTCTGACGGTGATGTCATGGGTGCTGTCCTCGACAGAAACGGTTTAAGACCTTCACGTTACTATATCACCGATGACGATAATCTGATCTTGTCTTCAGAAGTGGGTGCATTGCCTGTGCCTGCCGAGAAGATCGTATGCAAAGAACGACTTCACCCCGGTAAAATGCTTTTGGTTGACACCGTTCAGGGCAGACTTATAGATGATGATGAAATAAAAGAATATTATGCCTCCCGTCAGCCTTACGGTGAATGGCTTGACGCTAATCTTATAAGACTGAAATATCTTAAAGTTCCAAATGCAAAAGTTGAAGAACATCCCAGACCTGAAAAGCGTAAACTTCAAAAAGCATTCGGCTATACATATGAAGATGTGATGAATACTATTCTCCCGATGGCAAAGGACGGTAAAGAGCCCATTGCCGCAATGGGAAGTGATAAGCCATTGGCAGTTCTCTCAAAACAGCCTGTACCGCTTTTTGACTACTTCAAACAGATATTTGCACAGGTCACCAATCCTCCTATTGATGCTATCCGTGAGGAAATAGTCACATCTACGACTATTTACATAGGTGAGGACGGAAATATCCTTGAAGAAAAGCCGGATAACTGCAAAGTTATAAAAGTAGTGAATCCCATACTTACTTCAACGGGTATGCTGAAACTTAAAAAAATGAATATATCAGGCTTTAAAACAGCCGTTATACCTATTCTTTATTATAAAAATACGAAACTTTCAAAGGCAATAAAACGCCTTTTCATAGAAGCCGACAAGGCTTATAACAACGGTGCAAATATATTGATACTCTCCGACAGGGGCGTTGATGAAAATCGTCTTGCTATCCCGTCTTTGTTGGCAGTTTCCGCTTTACATCAGTATCTTGTCACGACAAAGAGAAGAACTTCTCTTTCAATCGTGCTTGAAAGCGGTGAACCCAGAGCAGTTCACCATTTTGCAACACTCCTTGCATATGGTGCAAGTGCTGTAAATCCATATCTTGCCATTGAAACCATACATGAATTGATACATGACGATTTTCTTGACAAGGACTATTATGCAGCAGTAAATGACTATAATGACGCTGTTCTTCACGGAATTGTTAAAATTGCCTCTAAAATGGGCATTTCCACTCTGCAATCATATCAGGGTTCAAAAAACTTTGAGGCTATCGGACTCAGTAAAGAATTGATAGATGAATATTTCACAGGTACTGTCAGCCGTATCGGCGGAATTACCCTTGAAGATATTGAAAATAATGTTGATCGTCTGCATACAGCCGCATTTGATCCGCTCGGTTTGGAAACTTCTTCGGAACTGCTTTCGGGCGGTCAGCACAAGTCAAGAAGCGGTAAAGAAGAACATCTCTATAATCCGTGTACAATACACGCTTTACAGACAGCTGCAAGAACAAATGATTATAACTTATATAAAAAATATTCCTCAATGCTCAATGAAGAAATGTCACCTGTAAATATTCGTGGATTGCTTGACTTCAACTTTGCAGAAAATCCCGTTCCGCTTGATGAAGTTGAAAGTGCCGATTCTATCGTTAAGAGATTTAAAACAGGTGCTATGTCATACGGTTCTATATCTCAGGAAGCACATGAAACACTTGCACTTGCCATGAATAAGATAGGCGGAAAGTCCAATTCAGGCGAGGGCGGCGAAAGTTCTGAACGCTTGCAGACAAAAGGCACTTCACAAAACAGATGTTCAGCTATAAAACAAGTTGCAAGCGGACGTTTCGGCGTAACTTCGGAATATCTCAATTCAGCCGATGAACTTCAAATAAAGATGGCACAGGGTGCAAAACCCGGTGAAGGCGGTCATTTACCCGGAAATAAAGTCTATCCTTGGATAGCAAAAACAAGACATTCAACTCCCGGTGTATCTCTCATTTCACCTCCTCCGCACCATGATATTTACTCGATAGAGGACTTGGCACAACTTATATATGACTTGAAAAATGCCAATAAAAAGGCGAGAATATCAGTTAAATTAGTATCTGAAGCAGGTGTCGGAACAGTTGCGGCAGGCGTTGCAAAAGCCGGTGCAGGTGTCATATTGATTTCCGGACATGACGGCGGTACAGGTGCAGCTCCGGGAAGTTCTATATATAATGCCGGTCTGCCTTGGGAATTGGGACTTGCAGAAACTCATCAGACACTTATCATGAACGGTTTAAGAGATAAAGTTATCATCGAAACCGACGGTAAACTCATGACCGGCAGAGATGTGGCAGTAGCCGCCATTCTGGGTGCAGAAGAATTCGGCTTTGCGACTGCTCCACTTGTAACTTTAGGCTGTGCTATGATGAGAGTTTGTAATCTTGACAGTTGTCCTTTCGGCGTTGCTACGCAAAATCCCGAACTCCGTAAACGCTTTGCGGGCAAACCCGAATATGTCATCAATTTCATGTACTTTGTAGCAAATGAATTAAGAGAGTATATGTCAAAACTCGGTGTAAAAACTGTTGATGAACTCGTCGGAAGAACAGATTTGCTTAAAAAGAAAAATAATTTGAATGAACGTGAAGAAAAAGTTGACTTGTCGCTTATTCTCAATCAAGATTTTTCGGGTGAAGAAGTTCACTATAAAGAAAAATCGCTTTACGATTTCAAATTGTCCGAAACAATAGATGAAAAGATACTTTCAAAGAAATTCAGTAAAGCACTCCGCACAGGTGAGCCGAAAACAATTGAGATAGACATAAAAAATACAGACCGTTCACTTGGAACGGCTTTAGGTTCTGAAATAACCGTGAAATACGGCGATACTCTTCAGGAAGATACATACAAAGTTATCTGTAACGGTTCGGGCGGTCAGAGCTTCGGAGCGTTCATTCCAAAGGGCTTGACACTTGAACTCAAAGGCGACAGCAACGACTATTTTGGAAAAGGTCTTTCAGGCGGTAAATTGATCGTATATCCCCCCGAAAATTCTAAATTCAAGGCAGAGGAAAATATAATTGTGGGAAATGTTGCCCTTTACGGTGCGACAAGCGGTAAAGCCTTTATAAACGGCATTGCCGGAGAGCGTTTTTGCGTGAGAAATTCGGGTGCAACGGCAGTTGTTGAGGGTGTCGGCGAACACGGCTGTGAATACATGACAGGCGGTACGGTCGTTATTCTCGGAAGAACGGGAAATAACTTTGCTGCAGGTATGTCAGGCGGTGTTGCTTATGTGCTTGACGAACATCATCATCTGTATAAACGTCTTAATAAAGAGTTAGTCGAATGTTCGGAAGTATCTGAACAAGAAGATATAGAAACTCTCAAGAATCTCATATCAGAGCATTTTGCCGCAACGGGTTCTGAAAAGGCTGAACGTATTCTCAACAATTTTGAAGAATATCTACCGAAATTCAAGAAGATCATTCCGCATGATTATAAATTGGTAACTGAAGCTATCAGACATCACAAAGAAAACGGCATGGATGATGAACAAGCAAAAATATCGGCTTTCTATGAACTGATACAGTCAAGGTAAAGGGGAGAATTTTTATGGGAGATCCGTTTGGATTTATGGAATATGAAAGAAAAGAGCCGTTTTGTGCTTCAATAAAAGAGCGTATAAAGAATTACAATGAATTTCACACGCCTTTATCCGAAAAGGAACAGAAATTACAGGGTGAACGCTGTATGAACTGCGGAGTACCGTTTTGTCAGTCGGGAATGATGATAGGCGGTATGATCTCAGGTTGCCCTTTGAATAATTTGATTCCCGAATGGAATTATCTTGTAAGTGTCGGTGCATGGAAACAGGCTTATGAAAGACTGAAATTGACCAATAATTTTCCGGAGTTTACATCAAGGGTATGTCCGGCATTGTGTGAAAAAGCGTGTACCTGTGGTGCAAACGGTCAGCCCGTGACAGTCCGTTCCAATGAGTACAGCATTATCGAACAAGCTTATAGTGAGGGTTTGGCAAGACCTCAGCCACCTAAAGTCCGCACAGGCAAGAAAATAGCCGTTATCGGTTCGGGACCGTCGGGACTTGCGGCTGCCGATCAGCTTAATAAAAGAGGTCACAGTGTAACTGTCTATGAGCGTTCCGACAGAGTCGGCGGGCTTCTTATGTACGGTATACCCAACATGAAACTTGAAAAACACATTATCAAGAGAAAAATCGACATCATGAAAGCAGAGGGTATAACATTTGTAACAAATATCAATGTTGGAAAGGATATTTCTGCTGATGATATTTTAAAGCAGTATGACAGAGTTATTTTAGCGTGCGGAGCATCAAATCCCCGTGATATAGCAGTCAAGGGCAGAGATGCAAAAGGAATATATTTTGCAGTTGATTTTCTCAAATCAACGACAAAAGCACTTCTTGATAATACAGATGACTATATAAATGCTAAAGATAAAAATGTTATCGTGATAGGCGGCGGCGATACGGGAAATGACTGTGTTGGAACGTGTGTTCGTCACGGTGCAAAGAGTATCATTCAGCTTGAAATGATGCCTAAACTGCCCGAAACAAGAGCAGAAAACAATCCTTGGCCTGAGTATCCGAGAATATTCAAGACAGATTACGGTCAGGAAGAAGCTGCCGAAATATATGGAAATGATCCGAGAGTTTATCAGACGACCGTTAAAGAATTTCTTGCAGACGAAAACGGAAATTTAACAGGTGCAGTTCTTGTAAAAGTGAAATTTGAGGGCGGTAAACTTTTACAAATAGAAAACAGTGAATATACAGTCAATGCTGATCTGGTATTGATAGCCGCAGGATTTCTGGGAAGTGAAAGCTATATATCACAGGCTTTTGACGTTCAGACGGATAAAAGAAGCAATATATCCACCGAAAAAAATTCACATAAGACAAGCATAGATAAAATTTATACAGCCGGTGATGTGCATATCGGTCAATCTCTTGTAGTCCGTGCTATCCGTGAGGGCAGGGACTGTGCAAAGGAAGTTGACTTTGATCTGATGGGTTATACCAATCTTTAAGGGGATCTTTTATATGAAAATAAACAGTAATTTTGAGAAACTCGTACCGAATTATCTATTTGCGGACGTTGCAAGAAAGACAAGTGAATTTGCAAAAGCAAATCCCGATAAAGATATTATCCGCTTGGGTATAGGTGATGTAACATTGCCGTTGTCGCCTGTTGTGGTGAATGCCATGAAAAAGGGCTGTGATGACTTTCTGTATAAAGAGACTTTCAAAGGCTATCCCGAATATGAGGGCTATGACTTTGTAAGGCAGGCTGTCGCCGATCATTATAAAAGTTTCGGTGTAAAAGTGGATTACAGTGAGGTTTTCATATCTGACGGGGCAAAATCCGACTGCGGAAATATCGGTGATATTTTCTCAAAAGATAATACGGTACTTGTACCCGATCCCGTTTATCCCGTGTATGTGGATGCAAATATCATGTCGGGAAGAAATATAATTTATGCAAGTTCATCAAAAGAAGATCATTTTCTTGCCATGCCCGATAAAAATGTGAAAGCCGATATAATATATATATGTTCGCCTAACAATCCCACAGGTGCGGCATATAATGCCGAACAGCTTAAAGAATGGGTGAACTATGCCCTTGAAAACAATGCAGTAATTTTGTATGATGCGGCTTATGAGGCATTTATACAGGATGATCTGCCACGCTCCATTTTCAGTATTGACGGTGCAAGGGAATGTGCGATAGAATTGTGTTCTCTTTCAAAAACGGCAGGCTTTACGGGAGTAAGATGCGGTTATACTGTCATTCCAAAAGAACTTGAAAGAGGCGGTCATAAACTCCACGATATGTGGTACAGACGGCAGGCAACGAAATTCAATGGAGTATCATGGGCTGTACAGTGCGGAGCGGCGGCGGTTTTCAGTGAAGAAGGTAAAAAACAGTGTCTTGAAAATATCGCCTATTATCGTAAAAATGCAAAAATGCTTTCTGATATGCTCAATGAACTCGGCATTTACTATACAGGCGGCAGAAATTCCCCGTATATATGGCTTGAATGTCCCGATAATATGGGAAGCTGGGAATTTTTCGACTATCTGCTTGAAAATGCGGGAGTAGTCGGCACACCCGGCGAAGGTTTCGGCGAATGCGGAAAAGGCTATTTCAGAATGACATCCTTCAATTCCCATGAAAAAACAGCCGAAGCTGTCGGAAGAATAAAAAAACTTTTTGCAAACCGTAAAATATAAACGCCAAAAAAGCAGGAGCATTTACAAATATATTTATATAACAGACCGTTTAATTTGATATTATATAAAACACCCGAAATTTTATTTTTTCGGGTGTTTTTTGATACT
>CADCCP010000036.1 GCA_902800005.1 uncultured Ruminococcus sp.
TGTATGACAGAGAGTTTTATAAGATAGCAAGGTCGGCAAATACAAAAACTCAGACAAAAACAATGATAGCAGGCGGTAATGATTCGGGTGCTATACACTGTTCAAGAGGCGGAGTGCGTACAATAGCGGTATCAGTGCCATGCAGATACATACATTCATCAAGCAGTCTTGCAAGCGTTGACGATATGGAAAGCGTGTTTGAAGTCGTGAAATATACGGCAGAGAAAATTTTATCAAATGAGGAATGATGAGTGAGGAATGAGGAATGATTTTCTTTGTTGACGGCGGAAAACTGAATGATCTATTGTCACTCGTGCATGAAGAAAATATATATGCCTGTAAGATAGCGTGTTTGATTGAAAGCTATGGATCAAAATATGACTTTGCGGAATTTTGGGTGCAGTATGTCAATGAAAAGCCCGTCACGGCAATATCTAAATTTTACGGTGATATGACGATCTGTTCAACCGATAAGACGGATTTTGACGAACTGAAAGAGTTCCTGAAAGTGACGGGATTTTCAAGCGTACTTTGCGAAAGAGAGATTTTTAAAGACAGTTACAGCGGTATTATCATGGAGAAAGTTTTTTTTAATGAAGATGTGCAGGCGGAAGTAAATTCCGATTTGAATGAAGTTTACAATTTATTGAAAAGCTGTAAGAGTGATACTTTTGAAGTGCCCGAATATGAGGATTTTATACTTGATATGTCGCATAAAATAAGGCATAAAACGGCTTTATGTGTGGGAGTGCGTGAGGGTGAAAAATTAGTTTCAACGGCTATGACTGTTGCACAGTCTGAAACGTGTGCAGTTATAGGGGCTGTCGCAACAGACGGGAATTACAGACATTCAGGTTATGGAAGTCAATGTGTAAATGCAATTTGTCGGTTGCTGAACGACAGGAAAATTTTTATCATGCGTGATGAAAGGGAAAACGAGAATTTTTATAGATCAATGGGATTTGAGGATAAAGGGAAATTTTATATCAAAAGGGGAAAGAAATATGACACCGTTTTATGAAATTGATGAAAGAATTTTAAAAGCATCCGAAAAGGCTATGGAATTGTGTAAACCGTATCTTGAAAGGACAGATGAAATTACAGAGTATAATCAGCATAAAATGTTGAAAGCGTTTCAAAATGCGAGAGTGAGTGAAAGCTGTTTCACAGCTTCAACGGGTTACGGCTACGGCGATAGGGGCAGAGAAGCACTTGACCAAGTGTTTGCAGAGGTCTTTGACACGGAAGATGCACTTGTAAGACATAATTTTGCAAGCGGTACGCATACTTTGACAGTTGCACTTTTCGGCGTTTTAAGACCCGGTGATACTATGATCTCAGTGACGGGTATGCCTTATGATACTCTTTTGGGAGTTATAGGCATTAATGGGGAATCTTCGGGTTCTCTCAAAGAGTTTGGCATTAACTATGAACAAGTGGACTTATTGGAAGATGGTACAGTCGATTTTGAGGGCATTAAAAAAGCCGTCAAGCCCGATACAAAAATGGTATATATACAGCGTTCAAGGGGATATTCATTAAGACCGACTTTAACGGTAGAGGAAATAGGCAAAATTGCAAAATTGGCACATGAATCAGCACCGAATTGCATAGTTATGTTGGATAACTGTTATGGTGAGTTCGTGGAAAAAGTAACTCCTGCACAAGTGGAAGTTGACTTGATGGCAGGTTCACTTATCAAGAATCCCGGTGGTGGCATTGCACCGACAGGCGGATATATTGCAGGTAAGAGAAAATTAGTTGAAGATTGCAGTTATCGTTTGACAACGCCCGGAACGGGTAAAGAAATCGGCTGTACATTGGGCAATAACAGAGAGTTGTTTATGGGAGCGTTCAATGCACCTCACGTCACGGGAGAGGCTGTTAAAACGGCTATTTTCACATCTGCATTGTATGAGATATTGGGCTATAAAGTAACTCCCCGATACAATGAAGTAAGGGGAGATATTATACAGGCAGTCATGCTTGAAAATGAGGAAAGATTGATAAATTTTTGCAGAGGGATTCAAAAAGCGTCACCGATAGATTCATTTGTAGTGCCTGAGCCGTGGGATATGCCGGGATATGACAGTAAAGTTATCATGGCGGCAGGAGCTTTTACATTGGGTTCATCAATAGAATTATCTGCTGATGCACCGTTAAGAGAGCCTTATGCGGTATGGATGCAGGGAGCATTGAATTTCCATACGGGAAAATTGGGGGCTATGCTTGCGGCATCAAATCTGATATAAATGGAGATGGTTAAAATAGATAACTTTTTTAGTGATGAATTTTTGCAGAGAGAAAGACTTAAAAGTAATACGGATATTGTGTCGATATTCTGTATTGCGGGACTGGCAGTCAATCTGGTATTGGGTTTTGGACTTGGAGTGTTCGGGCTGTATGAAGATTTCACGGTCTATATGCTTACAATGGTAGTAGTAACTGTTATATCCATGCTGTGTGTGGGCTGGATATGTGCAAAATTTTGTGGGGGAATGAAAGCCTGTATCAAAAAATACGAGAAAAAAACAGGCTTGTCTGATAATTTTCTGCTGGTGCTTTTCGGTTTCAGCGGCTGCATGACGGTGAATTTGATATTAACGATAATATCCTTATTTTTTCCGTTTATAGGGAGTTCTAACATTGACATTTCCGAAATGAATATATATAATGTCATGCTTATGATGTTTGCGGTAGCCCTTGCCCCTGCGGTATGTGAGGAGATAGCATTCAGGGGATTTGTAATGGGCAGTCTGTCGGAGTTCGGACAGGGATTTGCTGTTATTATGACATCGGTATTTTTCGGAATGTTGCACGGCAACTTGTCGGGTATACTCTTTGCATTTTCGGCAGGGCTTTTAATGGGCTGTGTACGCAAAACATCGGGTTCATTAGTGCCGTCAATGACAGTGCATTTTTTAAATAATGCTTATGCGGTGTGTTCGCTGTGTTTTATGAAGATGGCAGACGGTGAGGAAGGTTTAATGATGTATGCGGTTTTTTCGTTTATATTCATGCTTGTAATGGTCGTGGTGTTCGTCATATCGATGTTAGTGCTGAATTCAAAGAATATAGGGATATTCACATTTTCGTCAGGTGACTGTGTTTTGACAACGTCCGAAAATGCGAAAGTTGTTTTAACAAGACCGCTTTTTTGGGTATTCATGGCATTTGCAGGAATTATAACAGTTTTGTCTTTGGGTGCATGAAATGAATGATGAATACTTTATGAGATGTGCCATAGAACAGGCAAAAAAGGCTTATGAAATTGATGAAGTGCCGATAGGTGCTGTGATCGTGAAAGACGGTGAAATTGTCGGAACGGGTTTTAACAGGCGTGAAACAGGAAAAAATGCCTTGTATCACGCTGAATTGATGGCTATTGATGAAGCTTGTAAAAAATTAGGCGGTTGGCGGTTATGGCAATGTGACTTGTATGTCACACTTGAACCGTGTCCGATGTGTGCAGGGGCTATAATAAATTCACGCATTAAAAAACTTGTTTACGGCTCGTATGACTATAAAGCAGGCTCTTGCAAGTCTGTTATCAATTTATTTGACTTGCCGTATAATCATAAGCCCGTTGTAGTGGGCGGAGTGCTTGAAAATGAATGTTCGGAAATGCTGTCGAATTTTTTTAAAGAACTCCGTGAAAAAAGAAAAAAGCAATAAATAGTAACGGGGTGCAGGGGACGTTTGTCCCCTGCCGGATTCCAAAGGCGGAGCCTTTGGTGGGGTTTGGGGCAACGCCCCAATGCAACGGTGCAGGGGGATCGTTATGGAGATAAGGAAAGTAAAAGTTGCGGTCATAGGCGGTGGAGCGTCAGGGCTTGCCTGTGCTATAACGTGCGGTGAGCGTTTCGGCAAGAACAGTACGGTTATTATTGAACGTCAGGCGAGAGTCGGTAAAAAACTGCTTGCAACGGGCAACGGCAGATGTAATATTACAAACAGAAATGCCTCTCCCGAACATTATCACGGTGACGAGATGATTATAAAATCCGTTTTGAACAGGTTTTCACCGAAAGATTGTGAAAAGTTTTTTGCAAAAATGGGAGTGCTTTTCCGTGATGAAGATGACGGCAGGGTTTACCCTTACAGCAATCAGGCTTCAACTGTTCTTGACGGTATGAGAATGTATTGTGCAAAGTTGGGCGTTTCTGAAATATGTGATTTTGAGATAAAGCATATAAAGAAAAATAACGGTTTTTTCAGTATAATTTCTGAAAATATCACTGTACAGGCTGAAAATATCGTGTTTGCGACAGGTTCAAAGGCATCTCCATCACTTGGGGCAAATGACAGCGGTTACAAACTTTTACAGAATTTCGGCATAGTGCCGACTTCATTGAAGCCTGCATTATGCCCTGTTTTGACGAAAGAAAAATATAAAAATCTGAAAGGTGTCCGTTCAAAAGGCATTGTAACTCTGTTTGACGGCGGTAAAAAAATAATTTCCCGTGAGGGTGAAATTCAATTCACGGATTACGGCATTTCGGGAATATGTGTTTTTGAAATATCAAGATTTATCAGTGAATGTAGAAATCCGAAAATAAGTATTGATTTGATGAAAGAGTATTCGGAAAATCACTTGTGCGACTATCTCTTTAAATGCAGAAAGATTTTCACAAATACAGGTGATATTCTGACAGGTGCTTTAAATAAAAAATTGGCACAGATAATTGTGCAGACGTGCGGATTTTCTCAAAAGACGTGTCGTGAACTGTCCGAAAGCGATATAAAGAAAATTGCACATACAGTAAAGAATTTTACTTTCACGCCTTTGAAAAGTGATGATTACAGTTATGCACAGGTATGTGCAGGCGGTGTCACATCAAAATATATTGATATTGATACTCTCGTGTCAAAGACCGTGAAAAATTTATATATATGCGGAGAGTTGCTTGACGTTGATGGCGACTGTGGCGGATATAATCTGCATTTTGCATTCGGAAGCGGAATAATTGTCGGAAAATCTGTGAAATAGGTGAAATTATGATAAGAGTGAATGAAATAGCATTAAGTCTTGACTATGACGAAACGGCTTTGAAAAAAGCGACAGCTAAAAAATTGAATATATCCGTTGCTGATATAAAATATATATCGCTCTATAAGAGGAGCGTTGACGCAAGAAAAAAAGATAACGTGCATTTTACTGCAACTGTCGATATAAAAGCCGACAATGAAAATAAGATCGTGAAGAAATGCAAAAACGCTGTTTTCGCAGAGGAATATAAATATGACTTGCCGAAATGCAGGAAACTTTCAAAAAGACCTGTCATTATAGGCAGCGGACCTTGCGGAATGTTTGCGGCTCTGATTTTGGCACAATGCGGACAAAATCCCATTGTCATTGAAAGAGGTCGTGACGTTGACAGACGTACAAAAGATGTAAATGAATTTTGGTCAGGTGGAGTGCTTGACGAAAAATCAAACGTGCAGTTCGGTGAGGGCGGTGCAGGGACTTTTTCAGACGGTAAACTCAATACAGGTACGAAAGATAAACGTATCCGAAAAGTGCTTGAAGAATTTGCGGAAAACGGCTCTCCAAAGGAAATTTTATATCTTGCCAAGCCCCATATAGGAACTGATATGCTGAAAAAGACCGTTAAAAATATTCGTGAAAAGATAATTTCATTGGGCGGTGAATATCTATTTGAAACGAGATTGACGGATATAAGATCGACTGACGGGAAAATAAATGCGGTCGTCCTCGAAAGAAACAATGAAGTTTTCACGCTTGAAACGGATAATGTCATATTGGCGATAGGTCACAGTGCAAGAGATACTTTCAAAATGCTGAAAGAAAAAAATATTGCTATGGAACAAAAGGCTTTTGCGATGGGTGTCAGAATAGAGCATTTGCAGGAGCTTATAAATAAAAGTCAGTACGGAAGTTTTTGGAATGATCCGAATTTGTCGGCGGCTGATTATAAATTAGCTGTACATTTGAGTAATGGCAGAGGTGTATTTACATTTTGTATGTGTCCGGGTGGAAGTGTCGTAGCCGCTGCAAGCGAACACGGCAGACTTGTAACCAATGGCATGAGTGAATTTGCCCGTGATAAAGTAAATGCAAACTCCGCTTTGCTTGTTGGAGTAAATCCAGATGATTTCGGCAGTGATGATATATTGGCAGGAGTGGAGTTTCAAAGAAGGCTTGAAGAAATGGCATTCAATGCAGGCGGTGAAAATTATCATGCCCCCGTACAGCGTGTATGCGATTTTCTCAAAAAGCAAAAATCTGTTGAAATAGGCTCTGTTGTGCCGAGTTATCCCGTCGGATATACGTTGACAAATTTAGATATATGTTTACCCGAATACATGACGGATCCTTTGAGAGAGGGTATTATTTTAATGGATAAAAGGCTGAAAGGTTTTGCAGACGGTGATGCTGTTTTAACAGCGGTCGAAAGCAGAAGTTCATCACCTGTAAGGATATTGAGAGATGAAAATATGCAGTCGGTATCTTTAATGGGATTGTATCCTTGCGGAGAGGGTGCAGGCTATGCAGGGGGAATAGTGTCGGCGGCAGTTGACGGCATAAAAGCCGCTGAAATGATATTGCAATTTTCCTGAAATGATATTATAATATATTTCAGAGAGGGTGTTTATATTTGGGTGAAAAGGACATGATGACAAAAAATTTGGAACAATACAATGATGTATTTTGTGACATTATAAACGTGTTGTTTTTCAATGGTGAAGATGTTGTAAAGGCAGATGAACTTGAACCGGCGGGCAAGGATTCTCATTACAAGGCTGACGGGAAAATTCACAGTCAGGAAAGAGATGTATCGAAATTCTGGAAAAATGCCAATATAACGATAGCATTTGTAGGGATAGAAAATCAAATCGGTGTCGATAAAGGTATGGCATTGAGAGTGATAAGTTATGATGGTGCGGAGTATCGCAATCAGTACAAGTCAAAAAATGAAAAATATTATCCCGTTATAACGCTTGTTATCTATTTCGGTAAAGATGATTGGACTTGCGGAAAAAGTCTGCATGAATGTCTTGAAATTCCCGAAAAGCTGAGGGAGTTTGTCAGTGACTACAAGATGAATTTCTATGCCGTAAAGGACATGGACGAAGAACAAATCAGCAAATTTAAATCTGATTTCAGGGCAATAGCGGAATTTTTCTATGCACTGAACAACAAAACGGAATATCATCCCACAAATCAGAAACTTCACCATGCGGAAGAAGTGCTTGATATGATAAGCACATTTTCAAAAGATGATAAGTTCAGAGATGAATATAATTCATTAAGCGATGAAACGAAAGGAGATGGCATATCCATGTGTGAAATTTACGATAACATTATGGAAAAAGGTATCGAAAAGGGTATCGAAAAGGGTATCGAAAAGGGTATTGAAAAAGGTATCGAAAAAGGAGAAAAAAAGGGTGTTTTGAAAATATTGATAGGGCTTGTAAAAGACGGGATTCTGACATTGGCAGAAGCAGCTAAAAGAGCAGATATGACCGTAGAGGAGTTTCAAATGCAGACAGGATTGATGGCATGAACAGAGGAAAGTTTATTGTATTCGAGGGTATTGACGGTTCGGGCAAGGGTACTCAAATAAATTTGCTTGTCGAGGAGATGAAACGACAGGGCAGAACCGTTTACATGACGGCTGAACCGACAAATTCAGTGACAGGCGGTATTTTGAGAGATGCTTTGGGCGGTTTTACAGACAGGACGGTTTATGAAATGTCGGCAATGTTCCTGCTTGACAGGATATTTCATAATTCCAACAAGATAAACGGTATCAGGCAATTTCTCGAAAAGGGAATTGATGTCGTATGTGACAGATATTATTATTCGTCATTCGCATATCAGGGGATAGATGCCGATTTAAAATGGGTGATGGATATGAATTTGAACTGCAAGGAGATATTAAAACCCGATCTGTGTATTTTTCTTGATATAGACAGTAAAGCATCTGATGAGAGGATAGCGAAAAATCGTCTTGAAAGGGAGATATACGAAGAAAAAAATATGCAGGAAAAAATCAGAAAGAGATTTTTTGAGGTATTTGATATTCTAAAAGACAGTGAAAATGTAAAGATCGTTGACGCTTCAAGGAGTATCGGAGAGGTGTCGGCTGATATAATAAAAATTTATAATGAATTTAGAGGAGATGTTTGAAATGCACATCAATACAAAATGCGTGCAGGCAGGCTATGAGCCGAAAAACGGTGAATCGAGAGTTATTCCGATTATACAGAGTACGACTTTTAAATATGACTCTGCTGAAACTTTGGGAAAACTGTTTGACTTGGAAGAGGACGGATTTTTCTATACACGTCTGACAAATCCCACATTGAGTGCTGTTGCTGCCAAAATAGCGGCACTTGAAGGCGGTGTGGGAGCTATGCTGACAGCTTCCGGACAGTCTGCAAGCATGATTTCCATAACAAATATCTGTCATGCGGGCGATCATGTCGTATGTGCAAGTGCCATTTACGGCGGTACTTTCAATTTGTTTAACAAGTCACTTAGAGAGTTGGGAATGGATTTCACGTTTGTAACACCCGACTCAACGGAAGATGAAATAAATGCAGCTTTTCAGGAGAATACAAGAGCGGTATTTGTCGAGAGTGTGTCGAATCCGTCACTTGATGTTGCTGACGTTGAACTGTATGCCAAACTTGCTCATGCACACGGTGTACCGCTTATAGTTGATAATACGTTCCCGACACCCGTGAATTTCAGACCGTTTGAATGGGGTGCAGATATAGTAGTACATTCGACTTCAAAATACATGGACGGTCATGCCGTAGCACTCGGCGGAGTTGTCGTTGACAGCGGTAATTTTGACTGGACTAACGGAAAATATCCGGCATTCACGGAACCCGATGAATCCTATCACGGAGTTATATATACGGAGAAGTTCGGCAAAGCTGCATATATCACAAAGGCTGTTACTCACATGATGAGAGATTACGGTCCTCAGCAGAGTCCCCAAAATGCCTTTTTACTGAATCTCGGATTGGAAACACTGTTTTTGAGAATGGAAAGACATTGCTCCAATGCATTGAAAGTTGCAAAATTCCTTGAAAGCAATGATAAGATAGACTGGGTAAATTATCCGGGACTTGAAAGCAATAAGTATTACGGATTGTGTCAGAAATATATGCCGAATGGTTCATGCGGAGTTATTTCATTCGGCGTAAAAGGCGGCAGGGAAAAGGCTATGCAGTTCATGAACAATCTGGACATGATAAAGCTGGTCATACACGTTGCAGATGCAAGGACTTGTGCATTGCACCCTGCAAGCACTACTCACAGACAGCTTAACGATCAGCAGCTTGAAGACTGCGGGGTAAAGCCGAATCTTATCAGAATGTCAGTCGGAATAGAGTATGTTGACGACATTATTGCTGATATAAAGCAGGCTCTTGACAAGATTTGACATATATTATAAAATAAGTCATTTTTGTTTCATATTTATTGCATAAAATACTTGATATTTGGGTTTGTAATGTGATATAATGTCATTCATGAGGGGTGATTTTTTCATGGCAAGTACAAATTTGAATGTCAGAGTAGATGAAGATGTGAAAAAGAATGTAGAAGTGGTGCTTGATGAATTGGGGCTTAATATGTCAACAGCGGTAAATATGTTTTTAAGAGCAGTCATCCGTGAAAATGGCATACCTTTCAAAGTATCTCTCAAGAAGCCTGACGAAGAAGAAGTCTGACAAAAAAACAGGGCAGAATTAAAAAAATTCTGTCCTGTTTTTGTATTGCTATCTTTTTGTAAAAGTGTTACAATTTGAATATAAATATATAGGGGAGTGGAGTAAATGAAAAGTGTAAAGCGTAAAAAAATAAGATGGTGGGCGATACCGCTTGGCATTATTGCATTGTTGATTTTGGTCGTGGCAGGGTATGTATTGTATGTAGTGACAAGCTACAACAGAATTGATGACAGACAATCGCTTGATGTTGACGGAAAGTCGAATTATTCCGCATTCATGATCGATAAGGAATATACAGCAGTATTGTATAATATCGGGTTCGGTGCATACACGCAGGATTTCACATTTTTCATGGACGGTGGTACGCAGTCATGGGCAGAGTCAAAGGAAAGTGTTATTGACTGCATTAACGGTGATATTGACTTGTTGAAAAAATATAAGCCTGATGTGATATTGTTGCAGGAAGTGGACTTCGATTCGACAAGGAGTTATCATGTTGATGAAGTCAGTCAGATATGCAGTGAATTTTCCGATATGTCGCATACACTTGCAGTCAATTATCATTCGCCATTCCTGTTTTATCCGTTCACGCAACCGCATGGGTCTTCAAATGCAGGTTTGTTGACACTCAGTAATGTGCAAATTCAAGAGGGACTTCGTCGCAGTTTGCCTATTTCGGAAGGAATGTCAAAATATATAGACCTTGACCGCTGTTATTCCATCAATCGAACCAATGTTGAAAACGGCAAAGAACTTGTTTTCATAAACGTGCATACATCGGCATACGGCGTTGGGGGAGATTTGCAGAAACAACAGCTTACAATGCTTTTTGACGACATGAAAGCGGAATATGACAAAGGCAATTATGTAATATGCGGTGGTGACTTCAATCACGATTTCACGGGCAATTCAAAAGAGATATTCAATGAAACAGTGCCGGAAGAATACACATGGGCGGCAGAATTTCCTGATTCGCTGATACCCGAACATTTCAACAAGTTGACGGACTATGAAAGCGGAATGACAATACCGTCATGCCGAAATGCCGATAAGCCCTATAATGAGGGAAATTTCACTTTGACAGTGGACGGCTATATCATATCTGATAATGTCATTCCGACATATATGGATATTATCGACAATCAGTTTTTATACAGCGACCATAACCCCATTGAATTGAAATTCAAATTGCAATAAAAAGAACGACAGAATTTTCCGAAAAGAAATTCTGTCGTTGTATTTTTTTTTCAAAGAGAAAGCCGTAAAAACTCCGCTCTTAAAGAGAGGAATAGCCGAAACTGTTTACGATAGCTTCAAGTTTGTCGCCGTTTGCACACATCGGACAACGATTAGGTTTATAGCTGTCATAGTCGCCCAAGTCGTTGGGATCGAAAACAGAGTGTACGGGGTGACCATCGCATTCCTGAACGGTCGCAAATATTGAGGATACGGCAACGACTTTTCCGCCGTAATAATTCACGGCATCTATTGCTGCCAAAGCACTTTTACCCGTTGTGACGGAGGCGGCAACGATAAGAACGTGTTTGTTCTGTATCATGGGTATGAGATTATCACGGAATATGAGCTGACCGCCCGTGATAAATTCGGGGGATATGACATAAATGGTCTGATGTGCATTCATGTTGATGTAGTCATCTTTTGTCAGTTCGTGGGCTATGCAGGTGCCGACAACTTCCATGCCGTCTATGCAGAGGATAGTGTCTATAATGGTATTGACCTGGTAGTTTCCCACAAGGTCATGTGCAAGAGCCTTTGCTTCTGAGAGTCTTGTTTTCTGTGTCGTAACATCTATGAAGTAGTTGGTATGGCTGTGCATGGTCGCAAAGTGACCTTTCTTTACACGCAGAAAAAGATCGGGATTTTTTGTTCTTATTTTCAATTCTTTTGCCATAAAAAATTCACCTCGAAAAAATTTTTTTATCCAATATACATATATTAACCTATTTTGACGGAGAAATCAAGAATTTTTATGTGTTGAAATCAAAATATCGGGGAAAAATATAAATATATCTGCCTGTTGAACTGCGGGAGAAATCATTGTATAATCAGTGTTATCAAACAGGAAAGGAAATGGTAATGGGTATATTGACATCAATAGGGGAGTATCTGAGAAAGACGGATAAATTATTATGGCTGGTGACGTTTGCATTGTCATTGACAGGGTGTATGCTGATAGCAAGTCAACAAAGGCTTGACAGTGTGGACTTTCTTAAAACACAGATAATAGCTGTAAGTGTGGGAACGATCTTTGCTGTGGGTATATCGGTGATCGATTATAATAATACGGGAAAATTCTGGTATATTGCAGGGGGACTCGGTTTATTGTGTCTGACAGCGGTGTTTTTCATAGGCATGAGGATAAGCGGAACAGATGATACAGGCTGGATAAGACTGCCTTTCGGAATGACATTTCAGCCGTCCGAGTTTGTGAAGATATGCTTTATCGTGACGTTTTCAAAGCACCTTGCTTATCTTGCGGAAAAAGAGTGGCTTCACAGTTTTTTGGGAGTGCTGACGCTTGTTGTGCATGGGGCGATACCCGTCGTGCTGATACATTTTCAGGGAGATGACGGTGCAGCACTGGTATTTGCACTGATGTTTTTAGTAATGACGTTTGCAGCAGGAGTACAGATACGTTATTTTATCCTGTCGGCAATAGCGGCAGTATGTGCAGTACCGTTTCTTTGGACGAGCGTACTAAACAGTGACCAGAAAAACAGACTTGCTGTACTGTTCAGCAGTGATGATTCCATGTTCAAGACATACGGCTGGCAGCAGTATCAGGGAAAAGTGTCCATTGCTTCGGGCGGACTGTTCGGGAAAGGTCTGTTCAACGGACCGAGAGTGGCAAGAGAGATAGTGCCGTATCAGGAAAATGACTTTATCTTTACGGTTGCAGGTGAGGAGCTTGGTCTGATAGGCTGTACGGCAATACTTGCATTGTTTGCAGTCATGCTTTTCAGGGTGCTGAAAAACTCCGCACGTTCCGGAAATGCACTGGGAAAAAATATGTGTATCGGATTTTTTGCACTGATAAGTGTACAGGTTTTAGTAAATCTCGGCATGGTGTTGGGAATACTGCCCGTTATAGGCATAACACTGCCGTTTCTGAGTTCGGGCGGATCATCTGTCATGTGTCTGTATATGGGAGCGGGACTTGTGCAGAGTGTCCATATGCATCCAACTTATGAAGAAAATTTGTCCGTAAAGCTCAAAGCCCGAAAATATAGACAAGTTTTTGTGTAATCAGCACGAAAATTCTATAAAAAAACTGTTGACATAAACAAAATTTTCTTTTATTATTTATCATGTAACTTGTTTCAAAAAAGGAGATGTGTTTTTGGATGTCAGCAGATGCCGACAGTTTTCAATTTTTCGTTACGTCAGGGGGAATCCTGACAGCTACGGCAATAGTGGTGCTGTGCATGGTGATGTGTTTTTTTTATTCGCTTTTGGAGTACGCTGCAAGGTATGCAGGTGACTTGAAGCATACAAGTGAAGATGATGAAAAAAAACGTGAAAAGGCGGAAAAAATACAGGAAGATTCGGAAAAATACCGTAATGCCGCACAGACCGGATTTTTAATAGATTTCGCTTTTGTGATGATATTTTCAAGTGTGGGATATATTCCTCTTGTAAAGGGGCTGTTTTCGGTTGCAGGGCTGTCGGACACGGCAGGAAATGTTCTTGCATGGGTGGCGGTATGGCTTGTCATGTTTTCGGTCACGGCGGTATCGGGCAGGTATTTTCCCGAAAGAATTGCATTTCTTGATGCCGAAAACGTCCTTGCCAAGTATTCGGGATTTTTTGTTTTTATATCGGCGGCAGTTTTGCCGTTGACTAATGTATTTTTGGCGGTTTCGGGGGGAATTGCAAAAATATCGGGTCACGGTCAGGGCTTGAATGCCAAAGACAAGACGGAAGAAAAAATTCTGATGATGGTCGATGAAGGCGAGGAAAACGGCAGTATCGAGGAAAATACAAAAAGCATGATAGAGAACGTGTTTGAATTTGACGACACGACAGTCGCAGAGATAATGACACATCGAAAAGATGTTGTTGCTGTCGAGGACGATGCAACAATAAAAGATGTGACCAAAACTGCGATCAGAAGCGGATGTTCAAGGATACCGGTGTATCATGAGGATATTGACAATATAGTGGGTATCATATATGTGAAAGACCTTCTGAAATTTGTCAGCACTAATGCACCGAGTGAGACCATAGGAAAGGATATTATCAGAAAAGCCGTATTTGTACCTGAATCGAAGCGTTGCAGTGAGATGTTCGAGTACATGACCAAAAATAAAATACAAATCGCCGTAGTCGTGGACGAGTTCGGCGGAACGGGCGGCATCATCACAATGGAGGATCTCATAGAGGCGATCCTCGGAAATATTCAGGATGAATATGACAACGAAGAGGATGATATAAAGAAACTTGCCGAAAACAGCTTCAAAGTGGACGGTGCAACGTCTCTTGATGAGATAGGAGAACTGACAGGTATTGATTTTGAAGATGAGGAAGATGATACCATTGCAGGTGTCATGCTTGAC
>CADCCP010000037.1 GCA_902800005.1 uncultured Ruminococcus sp.
ATTTGTTTTCCTTTTCATATATTTTTCTATTATGTGCAAGATAAAAGTTGTAGATAAATCTGCAAGTCCCAATAGTTCTGTTGATTTTATTCCTCTGTTCTATCGTAGGTTTGATTTCTGTTTTATAACTTCTCAACATTTACCGCACCCCCATAACGAGTATATTTTAACACATTTAAACACATTTATCAATGATAACGGTTACTTAACAATACCTCCTATGAAAACAATCTCAAAATGTCATTTATAGAAATGACCACCATAAATATCAGCAAAAGCACCATTCCGACAGCGTGTACTATTCCCTCATGCTCGGGCTTGACAGGCTTTCTTCTTATAGCCTCTACCAACAAAAATACAAATCTTCCTCCGTCAAGTGCTGGCAAAGGCAGTAAATTCACAACCCCCAGATTGACCGTTATAATAGTCATGATATATATGAGATTGTTCAAAGCATCTGCAAAACTGCTTTTTAATCCTTCGGAAGCTGCCTGAGTGATGGCGGAGGTCATACCTATAGGTCCTGCTACTTCATTGAAACCGAACTGTCCTGTAACAAGTCCCAAAAGACTTGCCCACACCATTCTGACTGTCGATACAGTTGATAAAAACGATTGCGAAATCAAAACCCCTAAACTATTTTCTATGGCAGCAACTTTAAAATCAAGCTGTATGATCTCCTTATCATTTTTTCTGACAGTACCGAATATCACCTTGTCAAAATGCAGATATTCTCCGTCACGCTTTACATCAAAGGACATCTCATTTGATTTTGCCGTTGCCAATGCAAAATTCATATCCATAGCAGTCGAAACATGATAGCCGTTGATTGCCTGTATCTCATCATTGAGTTTCAAAGATTGTGATGATGGGGCATTCTCCATGAAATAGACGATCTTGTTAGATGCAAAATACTTTTCGGGTGAAAGCGTTATTAACATCAGCAACAATCCAAGAAGCAAGTTCATTACCGCACCCGCAACTACAATTATCATTCTTTGCCATACAGGTCTTTTGCTAAACGATCTCTCATCCGCACTTTCAGCATCCTCACCTTCCATTGAACAAAATCCGCCTATCGGAAACAACCTAAGTGAATACAGCGTTTCACCTTTTTGAAATTTAATAAGTTTCGGTCCCATACCTAATGCAAATTCATTGACCTTTACACCACATTTTTTAGCTGTGATAAAATGCCCGAACTCATGTACGAACACAATCAGTTCAAAAAGCAGTATACCTATTATTGTAAGCAATATGCCTTCTATGTCAATCATCTCCCAGTTTAATTCTCGTTTCTCTGTCAGCCTGCAAAATATCTTCAAGTGTTATATCCTGTCTGTTATCCGTAAAGTCTGCAAGAGCTTTTTCTACGATCTCGCCTATGTCAAGGAAACCTATTTTTTCTTCAAGAAACATTTGTACAGCAACTTCATTTGCTGCATTCGCAACTGTCGGATATAATCCGCCTTTTCTCAAAGCCTGTCTGCAAAGGGCAAGGCATTTGAATGTTTCATAATCGGGCTTTGCGAAATGAAGTTGTGCTATTTTTGCCAAATCAAGTTCACCAGCAGGCGAAGGCAATCTTTCTGGATATGTCAGTGCATATTGTATCGGTATACGCATATCCGCTGTACCGAGCTGTGCAATAACGGCATTATCCTTTAACTGTATCATCGAATGGATAATGCTTTCCCTATGAATAAGCACATCTATTTCATCATCACTTACACCGAACAACCATGATGCTTCTATGACTTCTAACCCTTTATTCATCATTGTAGCAGAGTCGATGGTAATTTTTTTACCCATACTCCAATTAGGATGCTTCAAAGCATTTTCTACTGTGACATTTTTCAGTTCATCTCTCGTTTTTCCGAAAAACGAACCGCCCGAAGCCGTCAAAATGATTTTTTTCAGTGAATTTTCCGGACAGCCCTGCAAACATTGGAATATCGCCGAATGTTCACTGTCAACAGGATACAGCTTTATACCCGTCTTTTTCACTTCATTCATGACAATACTGCCGCCCGATACAAGTGTTTCTTTATTTGCCAACGCAAGATTTTTCTTTGCTTTTATCGCTGCAAGAGTGGGAAGAAGTCCTGCCACTCCCACGACTGCATTAACGATCGTATCAGCCTTTTCATGCTGTGCCGCTGCAAGAATACCCTCTTTTCCGCCAATAACTTTAATATTAGTGTCAGAAAGGGATATTTTTAGTTGTTCAGCCGATTTTTCATCAAGTACTCCTACTATGTCGGGCATAAATTCCCTTGCCTGTTTTTCAAGCGATCCGATACTTCTGTAAGCCGTCAATGCACACACTTTTATATTGTGCATTCTTGCAACGTCCAGTGTCTGTACACCTATCGAACCTGTTGAACCCAATACAGATATATTCATATTTTTACACTCCTATTATCGGCATATATGCCATCATGATATATAAAAACGGCGATACGAATACCACACTGTCAAATCTGTCCAACACCCCGCCATGACCGGGTATCAGATTTCCATAGTCTTTTATATCAAAAGTCCTTTTGACAAGCGAAAAGCTCAGATCCCCCAATATTGACAAAAGTGAACCTATGAGTGAAAGAACTGCCAGATTGATATAATTCAACTGAATATTTTTGTAGATAAGTTCTGCAAATATCCAGCCTATCCCGCAAGTTGCCAATACACAAACTATCGTGCCGCCGACTGCTCCCTCTATTGTCTTTTTCGGACTTATTTCGGGACATAATTTATGCTTTCCAAGCAATACTCCGACAAAATATGCTCCCGCATCCGCAAGCCATGGCAATGCAAGCACAATTACAAAGTAAAATGCAGGATGTGCCGTATCCATGTCTTTCATTTGTATCACAGTTGACAATGAAACCGTTATGATAACAGTCATACTGTATATATATGCAAATTCCTTGAAAGATATCTTTTTATGACAAAATATCATCATTGAAAGCATTAATGCCGTATATGAATATCCGACTATCAGCATAGCACTGTAATTCATCAGCATGGGATACAATACTGCAAATGCCATACTTGGAAAACTGACCTGCCAATGTTTCAGAGTGTTTGTCGCATTTGCAAATTCACCTACAGCAATAGCACATACTGCTGCTACAAAGACATCTATTATAATGGGAATATTTCCGCTCAGAACGATCACTGAAATGATAAATGATATTCCCACAACTCCCGACAATATCCTCTTGACCATTCACACACCACCATATCTTCTGTTTCGTTTATTAAATTCTTCGACAGCCTTATCAAAATCTTTCGGCTTGAAATCCGGCCACAATACATCCATTGAGTAAAATTCCGAATATGCTGCCTGATACAACAGGAAATTGCTTAATCTGTGTTCGCCGCCCGTTCTGATAATGAGATCGGGATCAGGGAGATTTGCCGTATACAGATATTTTTCAATATCCTTTTCAGAAATACTTTCAATATCCGTTTTGTTGTCCCTGACATCTCTACAAATATTTTTGACTGCCCTGACAATTTCATCTCTGCCACCATAATTCATAGCGATATTCAGTAACATTCCCTTACGGTCTTTTGCAACTTCTTCCGATTCATTTATCAGCTTTATCAATTCGGATGAAAACGCCGATCTGTCACCTATGAATACCACTTTGATATCATCATCTCTGAAATCCGTCAGCGAATCCACAAGATATTGATGAAATATCTTCATAATGGCATTGACTTCTTCGGCAGGTCTTTTCCAGTTTTCCGTTGAAAATGCATACAGTGTCAGAACTTTTACACCACATTTGCTTATATAGCGTGTGATATTCCTGAAAGTCTGTGCACCGTAGGTATGCCCTACCTGTCGTGGCAATCCTCTTTTTTTCGCCCATCTGCCATTTCCGTCCATTATGATCCCAACGTGTTCTGGTATATACAATTCTCCCATTGCCATTCACCTCAACTCATTTTTTTCCTATCCTTAAAAATACGGTCTCTATTTTCATTATTGAAAATATCACGGCAAGAATTTTTCCTGCCGTGATATTTTTTTGTTAATCCTTGAAATTAAATTTCCATTATTTGCTTCTGCTTCTTCTCAGTAGCTTTGTCGATATTTTTGATCTGAGCGTCAGTAATATCCTGTATTTTCTTCTCTCCGACTTTCAGATCATCTTCAGTGATCTCACTCTTCTTTTTAAGAGCCTTGATTTTTTCAATAGCCTCACGTCTTATACCACGCACAGCAACTTTCGCTTCTTCACCCATGACTGAGATCTCTTTACCGATCTCTTTACGACGGTCTTCCGTAAGCGGCGGGAATATCATACGGATGACCGAGCCGTCATTTTGGGGATTGATGCCTATATCAGACTTCTGTATTGCTTTTTCAATGCTGCGGAGAAGTGACTTATCCCATGGCTGAATAGTAAGGATTCTCGCCTCCGTAGCGGAAACTGCTGCCAACTGGTTGACAGGCGTAGGAGTACCGTAGTAGTCGACTCTCACTTTATCAAGCACAGCAGCATTAGCACGTCCTGCACGTATCTCTGAAAACTCCGTTTCAAGATGCTGCACCGATTTTTTCATCTTATCCTCTGCACTTTTTATCACTTTGTCCATAGTTTCATAACCTCCGAATATATATTTTATTGTTCAACAAGTGTTCCCACATTTTCTCCGCATACAGCGGCTACGATGTTATCAGGATCATCAAGGCTGAACACAATGATCGGTATATTATTATCTTTGCATATTGCTGCCGCTGTACTGTCCATTACTTTCAGATCATATTTCAAAACGTCTGCAAATGATATTTTGTCAAATTTCTTTGCATCGGGATTAGTTTTCGGATCACTGTCATACACACCGTCAACCATCGTTGCTTTCAGTATAATATCGGCATCTATTTCTGCTGCACGCAGAGCTGCCGCCGTATCCGTTGAAAAGAACGGGTTGCCTGTACCGCAGCCAAATACCAATATCCTGCCCTTTTCAAGATGTCTTGTAGCACGATTCCTGATATACGGTTCGGCAATTTGCTGCATAGAGATAGCTGTCTGAACTCTTGCCTCCAATCCGAGCTGTTCAAGTGCATCACATACTCCTAAAGCATTTATAGCAGTTGCAAGCATTCCCATATGATCAGCTCTTGTCCTGTCCATCTTACCGCTGGAACGTCCTCTCCAGAAGTTTCCGCCGCCTACAACGATCGCTACCTCTACTCCCATATCACTAAGTTTTTTTATCGGTTCACAGAAACTCAGCACCGTATCAAAATCAATACCGTGCTTTTCCGCACCGGCAAGCGACTCTCCGCTCAACTTCAAAAGCACTCTTTTATATTTCGGTTCCATTTTACTGACCACTCTCCCATATCTTGATAATAGTATTTTACTATCTTTTCCCCACAAAGTCAAGAAACAATTAGCAATTTACAATGTGCAAATATACAATCGGCTGTATACGCTTTTCAACAGCAAAAAAACACCCGCAAAATTTCTTTGCAGGCGGTCTTTTTTAATTCCTCTCGCTTAAAACCGAATAATTTATTGCAGACTGAGTTTCAACAGCTCTCTGCCTTTGGAAAGACGGCTTTTAACAGTACCTTCTGGGATATTCAAAATAGCCTTTATTTCCTTAACAGAAAAATCTTCCATGTAATACAACACAACAACTTCCCTGATTTTCAAAGGGAGTTGTTTCAATGCCATTTTTACATCTATATTTATTTCGGTAGTCGCTGCGGCGGTTTCCATATATTCCTGAATATCGACAAAGCGTTTTCTTTCATTAAGCTGCTTATTGCAGACATTTATAAGGATACGCACAAGCCATGTTTTGAAAAATTCCTCGTTTTTGAGTGTACCCAACTTTTCGTAAGCTGTAAGGATCGCTGTCTGAACAGCGTCCTCACAGTCACTTTCATTCTTCAGCATTGACATGGATACCCTGTAAAGTGTCTTTTCACTTTCAAGAACAAGTTTTGTAAAAGTTTCCTTTGTCATGCCGTATACCTCACTCTTTTATCTTCAGTACATAATTTTGATACAAGTCATTCGGTTCATCTACCGCCGAAAGCATGAAATATACATTCTCATCAATATTGCTTTTCGTTATATTGCTTTCCGTGACGAAACCTGACTGTAATATCACAGTCTCACCCTTTTTAAGACTTATAGGATTTTGTAAAGCTATGTTGTTATCTATATTTGCACCGTATATTATGTGTACATCGGAATAATCATCATTCATGCAGCCATAGAAAATGCGTTCCTTTTCGTCTATTATCTGAACTTCCATTCCGAATACATCATACAGGTTATCAATATCATCTTCGGCAGTAATCTCAATTTCAGCAACATAGAAATCTCTTGTAACTTTATGGTATTCAATTTTACTGAGGTGTTCTTCATCGCCTTCATCGTATGTTTGGAATTCTCTTTCACGAATAAGTGTGCCGTCTGAATTGAAGTAATCATAATACACGTTTTTGCCGGTAGTAGCATCAAAATTATCATATTCAAGACCATCAGCATTATCACGTTTTTCAAGAGAAACTACCTTTGCTGTCAACTTGACCGCCTCTTGTTCATAATCTGCCACGCTGAATTCCATGCTTTCACCGATACTTACTTTTTTCACTTTGTTATCAAAGAAGTCTGAAACAAGTCTAGTGCGATACTCATAGTGGTACTCTACCAAAGCACCGTGCTTTGCTGAGTCAGACTCGCTATAATCATCATAATCATCGTAACTTATTTTCGTTGCAGGCTTAATATTTGCCTTTTCGGTGATTTTCACAAGTTCCTCATAGTCTGAACCGTTGCAGCGTATCAAGTAACCATCTTCATCAAAATACTTGAAAGAAGAATATCTCATATTATCTGTATTTTCAGCTTCTCTAAAAGTTACAAAAACCGTTTTATGTCCGTCAATCACATCTTCCGATGTATCTATGACATCACAGAGATCCATTTCAAAATCCTTTGCTCTCCTCAATACAGCATTGAAATATTCATTCTCATTGACGTAGTATACAAACTCATAGTTACCTAACATTTTACCGCTTGAATATTTATCGGACATATAACCAAAATCCAACATCATGTAATTGACATTGCTTTCTTCATGTGAAACATTGCTCTCTACTTTGAGATTCAGACCATAAGTTCCTTTTCTTGTTGCTGTCAGCCCGAAAAAGTTTGTTGCAGCCGCCGTTATCGTGAAAGTTCCAAGCACCGCCGCTGCGATACCGATTGCTACTATCTTTCTTCTTGCCGAACCGCCGTAACGTACAACGGACTTTTCTTCAAGGCTGTCCAATGTCTGCACGACACTCTCATGAAATTCCTTACTCGGTGTACCGTATACCTGTTTCAAATCTTCTTTTTTCATATTGAATTGCTCCTCTCAATTTGTTTTCATTCATTAGATACTTTAAAAGAGAAAACGGTTCATTCAAAATAAAAAAATTTTAATTAAAATAAAAAAAATAGGGTCACAGGAGCATATCTCCTGCAACCCTTGTTATTGTTTATTACTTACCCGAAACGGCTGCTGCAACTTCTGCTGCAAAGTCGTCTTCACGTTTTTCAAGACCTTCACCCTTCTCAAAACGTACAAAATCAACGATTTCAATTTTGCCGCCGAGTGCTTTTGCAGTCTGTGCGGTGTACTGGTCAACTTTCAGCTTGTTGTCTTTAACGAATATCTGATTTACAAGACAGTTTTCTTCATAATACTTGCCTATCTTGCCCATAACGATTTTCTGTGCGATAGCTTCGGGCTTGCCCTCATTGATGACCTGTTCTGTCATTATCTTCTTTTCATGCTCGATAACTTCATCAGGCACCTGTGATTTATTCAGATAAGACGGATTAGCTGCTGCTACCTGCATAGCAATATCCTTTGCATAAGTTTTGAATTCATCTTTGTCTGCAAGGTCTGTATCGAACTTGACCATAACAGAGATCTTACCGCCCATGTGTATATATGTTGCAACTGTGCCTTCATAACGTACAAAACGGCGGATTATCATATTTTCACCGATCGTCTGGATTTTTTCCTGAAGAAGCTCTGCAACTGTCATTTCTGTACCGACTGCTTTCTTTGTGAGAAGGTCTGCAACATCAGCAGGATCTTCTGCAAGGACTGTATCTGCGATCGTCTTTACGAATGCCTGGAAATCAGCATTTTTGGCAACAAAGTCAGTTTCAGCATTAACCTCCAGAGCAACACCTGTCTTATCATCGGAATATGCAACTGCAACGCCCTCTGCGGCAATTCTTGATGCTTTTTTAGCTGCCTTTGCAAGTCCCTGTTCTCTCAGGAAATCGATTGCCTTATCCATATCACCGTCTGCTTCTGTGAGAGCCTTTTTGCAGTCCATCATACCGCAGCCTGTTTTCTGTCTGAGTGTCATTACATCTTTTGCTGTAAAAGCCATTTTAAAAACCTCCAATATATTTCTTCAAAAAATACCCGCAAAATGCTTGCGGGTATTCTGTTTATTTATTACTCTTCAACTGCCTCATCATCTGCCTCTTCAGCAGCGGCAGCACCCATCTTACCCTCATTACCTTCAATGATAGCATTTGCCATTGCAGAAGCGATGAGTTTTACTGCACGGATAGCATCATCATTGCCGGGAATCACATAGTCTATCTCATCAGGATCACAGTTTGTATCTACTATTGCAACGATCGGTATACCGAGCTTCTTAGCTTCTGCAACTGCGATTCTCTCTTTACGGGGATCAACGATGAACAATGCACCCGGAAGGTCTTTCATTTCTTTGATACCGCCCAAGAATTTCTCAAGCTTTTCAATTTCAAGATTCAGTTTGATAACTTCTTTTTTCGGAAGCAAATCGAATGTACCGTCTGATTCCATTGTACGAAGCTGATTGAGTCTCTGGATTCTTCTCTTTATAGTTGTGAAGTTAGTGAGCATACCGCCGAGCCATCTTGCATTGACGTAATATGCACCTGCACGGAGTGCTTCCTCTTTCACAGAATCCTGAGCCTGCTTTTTTGTGCCTACGAAAAGTACAGACTTGCCGTCTGCGGAAAGCTCACGCACAAAGCTGTAAGCCTCTTCGAGTTTTTTGACAGTCTTCTGGAGATCGATGATATAGATACCGTTTCTCTCGGTGAAGATATAGGGAGCCATTTTAGGGTTCCATCTTCTCGTCTGGTGTCCGAAGTGAACACCTGCTTCCAAAAGCTGTTTCATTGATACTACTGATGCCATTATTAAAAATCCTCCTTAGGTTTTTTCCTCCGCCGGTCTGCCGATCTGCAACGCTTGACACGCACCTAACGAATTTGACCGACGTGCGATTTGCCTAAACATTATAACATGTCTTTTCAAAAATTGCAAGCTTTTTTTTTAATGAAAAAACGGAATTTTCCATTTTCTTTGTCTTTGATGTATCTGACAATTATCCACCAATATAGTATCTTCACCTATAAGGCATATATTTTCCCACTTCACAATGATATTTTCCTCTTTGCCGAGTAAGCCGAAACATCTCCATCTGCCGAAAATAACTATTGCCACTAATTTAGCCGTAACTGTATCGACTTCAACGTCATCAACAAATCCTATACGACAGCCCGTTTTGCTGTTGATGACTTCCTTTCTTCTCATATCGGTTATACGACAACAGCCCATTACAATACCTCCAAAAATAAAAATGCATAATGCACATTGAATGATTATGCATTATGCATTGTAAATTATGAATTTTTAGGGCGGAAACTCTTTCCTTTGAATTTCCTGTTTACACGTCTTGCCCATCGTTTCATAGGTCTTGTAAGTATGTTGAATATCACCAAAGATACACACGTCATGCCCACCACAAGCAATACCATCTTCCAATCCATGAAAGCGAAATTGAAGAAATTGACACCATAGAAATCCCTGAAACACGTTATTCCCACGACCATTCCGCCGACCATCAGTACAAACAGTATCTTTCTGATAGCATTAAACGGCACAGACACCTGAAAAAGTATCATAAACGCCGCTGCCGATGTCATGCATACACACAAAGTCGAATATTGCGTTACATCAAGATTGAACACCTTCATGACAATTATACACATGATGATATTAAATACTGTTGTCAACCCTGCAGGTATCGAGTTTTTAAGGATATTAACTATAAATATGCCTTTTATCCTGTCCTTGTTAGGTTCAAGAGCAAGTATGAATGACGGTATGCCTATCGTGAAAGCATTGACAAGCGTAAGCTGTATCGGCTGAAACGGATACGGCACTGCGATAAACAAAAACATGAATGCCAATATGATAGAAAATATCGTCTTGACGATAAAAAGAGTTGCTGAACGCTGTATGTTATTTATTGAACGTCTGCCTTCTGCAACGACTTTCGGCATGGAAGCAAAGTTTGAATCAAGTAAAACGAGCTGTGCCACACTTCTTGCGGCATCACTGCCTGCCGCCATTGCAATACTGCAATCGGCTTCTTTAAGTGCCAATACATCATTCACTCCGTCACCCGTCATAGCAACCGTATGTCCCTTTTCTTTCAGGGCAACGACAAATTGTTTTTTCTGTGCAGGTGTTACTCTGCCGAATACAGTGTATTTTTCAATAGCCTTTCTAATATCCTCGTCCGTCTTTAAAGTCGTTGCATCTATATATTGATCGTAATTCTTTACTTCTGCTCTCCTTGCAACGTCAGATACGGTTATCGGATTATCTCCCGATATTATCTTGACATTTACTTTCTGATCGGCAAAATATCTCAAAGTTTGCGGAGCTTCCGGTCTTATCTTATCATTGAGCAGAATTATTCCCAATACCTGTATATCTTTAGGCAAATCATTCCCGTTAAAATTGTTATCCGAATGGGCAAGTATGATAGAACGATAATTCCTTGAATATCCGTCAAGAATTTTCCTTAGATCATCGGGAACTTCGTCAAGTATAAACTCCGCTGCTCCCATGATATATGAACCACGATTTTTGAAATATGCACCTGACCATTTCTTCTCAGATGCAAACGGAACGATTTTTTCCGCTTTCATATGTGACGGTTCTTTAAAACGGTCTTTGAGTGCCATGAAAGTTGCATTGGTATCATCAAGATTATGTGTAAGTCCGCACATTATATCTTCAAGTATTTCCTTTTCGGTCTTATCGGCATATACGACCATATCTGCCACTTCCATACAGCCCTCTGTAATAGTACCCGTTTTGTCAAGACACAATACATCTACTCTTGCAAGAGTTTCTATACAATACAATTCTTGTACAAGTACCTTGCTTTTTGACAGTCTTATGACACTTACAGCCAAAACCGTACTCGTTAAAAGTATCAGTCCTTCAGGGATAATTCCTATGACCGCTGCAACAGTATTTACGACCGCTTTCTGAATATGTGCATCTATACCGCCCATGCAGTTCATGACCGTCTGTCCCATAAGTTCACTCGGTATACTGTACTGTCGCCAGAGCATTATCAATGCCAACGGCAATATTATAGCCGTCAATGTCTTTATTATCCAGTTGAGAGTGTACATTATCTCGGAATTTACTTTCTTTGCATACTTCGCCTCAGCAGATATTTTAGCCGCATAACTCTCATTTCCGACTTTTTCGACCTGTGCATGACATTTTCCGCTTATCACGAAACTTCCCGATAACATCATGTCACCTGCACATTTATGAACCGCATCGGATTCTCCCGTTAAAAGCGATTCATTTACATCGCATTCTCCCGAAAGCACCTTGCAGTCAACGGGTATTTGATTTCCCTGTGAAAACTCTACCACGTCATCAAGAACCAATTCTTCTATCGTCACCTGACATTTTTTTCCGTTTCGTATTGCATTAGCCTTTGTTGCGGATACTATCGACAAATTGTCAATAGTTTTCTTTGCACGTATTTCCTGAAAAATACCGATAGTCGTATTGAAGAACATGACTCCCAGAAACAGCATATTTTTATATGAACCTACATAAAAAACCGCAAGTCCCAAAATGATATTCAAAATATTGAACACCGTCACGATATTGTCAAAAAATATCCTTTTGATACTTTTGGTAGGCATATTGGTATTGCCGTTACAAAGTCCCTGTTTTTTTCGTTCTTCTACCTGACTGTCACTCAATCCCTGTTCTGTCATCGGCGAAAACCGCTTGACAGTTTCAGGTCTGTTTTTTTGTTCCATTGTATTCCCCTTTCCACAAAGATAACAATATTATATATGCTTGTTGTTTGATTGTCAATCACTTTTCTTTTTGAATATCCACTTTTCGTTGTTGTAAAGGAACATCAAAAGTGCCATAGAACATATCAGGATATATCCGATAAAGCTGTATATATCCGGCACTTCTCCCAAAAATACAAATCCCAACAATGTCACAAATATTATCTGTGAATAATCATATATCGAAATTTCCCTTGCGGGTGCATGACAATATGCGGCTGTGATACCGAACTGTCCACCTGTTGCAGCAAGTCCTGCCCCTATCAGCAGCAATAACTGCCACCACTCCAACGGCTGAAAATTGATAAAGAATGATGGGAATGTGCATATACACGAAAACGCCGAAAAGAAAAATACTATCAATGAACCGTTTTCCCCTCTGTTTCCGAGTATCCTCACCATTGTATAGGCAAATCCCGCACCCATTCCGCCTAAAAGGGCTATCAGTGACGGTACGAGGTCTATATTTTCAAATGACGGCTTTATAACAAAAAGCGTTCCGATAAATGCTGTAAATACCGCTATTCCCTGTAAAAATGTTAATTTTTCTTTCAGAATGATTATCGAGAAAATTATAACAAAAAACGGTGACATCTTGTTCAGTATAGAGGCATTGGCAAGCGGTATTTTTCCAAGTGCATAGAAATTACAAACAAGCCCTATAAGCCCCGTCAGCGACCTTAAAAACAAATATTTGAAATTACCTTTTTTCCACTTGAAACTTTGTTTATTTTTAATAAGCACACACGTTGCAAATATCAATGCGACCGCATTTCTGAAAAAACTTTTTTCAAATGCGGGAATATCTCCTGCCATTCTCACAAACATATTCATGAATGCAAAACTCAATGCCGACAAAATTATATATATTATCGCCTTATACTTCTTATTCAATCAACATCACACTTTCTCAATTCACAATCCATATTGATATAATTATATCATTGTATTTTTTTTCTGTCAATTTCTTCAGAAAAAATATCCGTCTGCACACCAAGTACAGACGAATATTTTTTATTCCTCATTTGTTATACCTAACTGTTCAAACTTTCTTTTCCAGAATTTTTCAGCGGAAATTTTATATTTTTTAGCCTTTTCCATGTTTTCGTATGCCTTGCTCTGTGCATCTTCATATTCTTCAACATCTGCCTGCTTTAATGCGATTTTTTCCTCTATCTCAGATATTTTCCCCTTTGCCGCCCTGAGTTCTGCATTCAGTTCATCAAGTTCGTGATAAATATTCTCCAAATCTTCATCACACTGCTCCAATTTAGCCGCATACGCATTTACTAGATCTTCAACCTGTTCAGGAGTTTTCTTAGGCGGCATAAGTGCTTTTTCCGTTGCAAGAACTGCCGCTATACTTACATCATCTCCGCTGCCGCCTTCGCTTATTTTCGGCAAAAGGTCATTGACACTTTCAAGTACCTTATCTTTTCCATTTTCAAGCCATACATCTATGGAGTAAAGACAATTATACAATCCCGATATATCAAAACTTTCCTCTACGCCGTCAGAAAATACAAATACACCTTTCGGCACAATGTCACTGTAATAGTGCATGAGATCCTCTTCCGCATTCTCTCCGCAAAGCGATGTTGAAAAATTCGCAACACACTTTTCATTTTTCGGTATAGGCTCTAAAAATACCCCGTCATCATAAGCTGCTACACACTTGCCGTCACCTATCTGCAAACCATACCAATATTTCTCCGTCATGAATGCCAATATCAATGTACAGCCATACGCTTTTTCAATTTTCTTTCCGCAACGGTATA
>CADCCP010000038.1 GCA_902800005.1 uncultured Ruminococcus sp.
TGTATTTTTTCAGTAGATTTTCAAGTCTTTGAGCTGTTCCCTTTTCTGTCAGACCGTTATTTTCGGAAATCCTTGTGATAATAGCCGAACCTGCCGAAACAGCTTCACCATGCGTTAAATTTGAGTAATTACCGAGTTTTTCGAGGGCATGACCGAGAGTGTGACCGAAATTCAAAATAGCTCTTTCACCCGTGTCACGTTCATCTTTTTCAACGACATCTCTCTTTATCGAAACGCATTCATAAATAATATCGTCAATGAGATCTTTGTCGTTTTCATTTTCAAGCCTTTCAAAAAGGCTTTCACTTCTGATACAGCCGTATTTGATAACTTCTCCCAAGCCGTCTTTAAAGAACTTTTCAGGGAGAGTTTTGAGTGTTTCGGGGTCTATCACAACAAGTACGGGCTGCCAGAACGCACCAACAAGATTTTTACCTGTGGGCAAGTCAACGGCTGTTTTTCCGCCGACAGAGGAATCCACCTGTGCAAGCAGACTTGTCGGGATTTGTACAAAGTCTATTCCACGAAGATATGTAGCTGCTGCAAAGCCTGCCATATCTCCTGTGACACCGCCGCCCAGTGCTATAATTATATCTGTCCTTGTGATATTTTTTTCAAAGAAATGTGTGTACATTTTTTCTATCGTAGCAAGTCTTTTTGAACTTTCGCCTGCCTCAAAGACAAAGATTGATGTTTCAAAACCGCTTTTTACAAGAGAGTTTTGCACTCTTTGAGAATATATCGGAGAAACATTTGTATCGCTGACGATAACGGCACGAATAGCTTTTGTAAGAGGTCTGACATATTCGCCTACGCTGTCAAGAATACCGTGTTCAATAAGTATATCATAAGGTCTGCCTGTTTTTACGGAAACGATTTTCATTCCCCTAACATCTCCTTTAATTTCTTTCCTCTGTTCAAAAGTTCGGCTAATTCCTGCCTGTCACCCTTTTCAATGGCATTTCTTATTTGTGTCATGTTTTCAATGAAAATATCTATTTCTGAAAGCAAAGGTTCTTTATTTTCTATGAAAAGTTCAGACCATAAAACGCCATTGATATTGGCAACTCTCGAAACGTCTCTGTAACTGCCTGCAGAAAAGCCTTTATGATTCGGACAGCATGGACTGAATACATATCCGCAGGCGATGACATGGGGAAGCTGAGATGTAAAAGAGATCATTCTGTCATGTTCTTCGGGTGTGGAATAGACAACTCTGCCGAATCCGAGTTGCATCATGAATTCCGACAGCATATCAACTTTATCCTGCGGAGCATCACACGGTATGATAATACAGCTTGCATTTCTGAAAAGAGTAGCTTCCGAAACGTCAAAGCCGTTTTTTTCCTTTCCTGCCATAGGATGACAGCCTATGAAAGTAAAGCCGTATTCTTTGGCGATAGCCGACAATTCTGGACATATCTTTGATTTAATGCCGGATGTATCCGTCACTATGCAATGTTTTGGAATACGGTGTGCATTTTTACGGATAAATTCAATTGCTACTTCGGGATATACACCCAATATTATCAGATCTGCTTTTCTGAGGGAATGAAGAGTGCCTATCTCATCGATAGCACCGCATTCCAAAGCCTTTTGGAGAGCTTCATCACTTCTATTTATGCCTATGACATGGCAGTCGGTATATTCTGAAACAGCCTTTGCTATAGAGCCGCCTATTATACCCAATCCCACAACAACTACGTTCATTTAAATATCCTCCCTTTCGCATATTTGAGAATATTATATAACATTTTTTAAGTATCGTCAATGACATCTTAAAGAATACACTTACTTTTTCTTTTCGGGTTTGGATTTTGGAGTAACTTTGCTGTCACTGCCGAACTTCAGTTTCAAAACAAACAGAATGATAAACATCAATGCAATGGATGCACCGAGTACAATGAATACATTCTGTACAAGTCCTGCCAACAGATAGCCCAAAGCCGATACACCTGCAACGGTCATTGCATAGGGAAGCTGTGTTGCAACATGGTTGACATGATCGCATTGTGCACCGGTAGATGCCATGATAGTTGTATCAGAAATGGGGGAGCAGTGGTCACCGCATACTGCCCCTGCAAGACAAGCAGATATGCATATCACGACTATTTCAGGTATGCCGCTGTTGGCAGCATCTGCAAGTTGTGCAGAAAATACACCTGTTACGATAGGAATGAGTATACCGAATGTACCCCATGATGTACCCGTTGCGAATGACAATCCGAGTGCTACGGCAAACAGTATCAACGGAAGAAGTATCTGAAGAGCCGTTGCATTTTCTACCAGACCTTTGACAAATTCCGCTGCACCGAGTTTGTTTGTCATAGATTTGAGTGTCCATGCAAATACAAGTATGAGTATGGCAGGCACCATCTGCTTGAAGCCGCCCACAAGAGATTCCATGCATTCATTAAATTTCAGTACCCGTCTGCAAAGATAGTAGATGATAATGATAACCAATGCTCCCAAAGAACCGAGTGCAAGACCATAGGAAGCATCACAGTCCGCAAAAGCATCTATGATATTCTTGCCGCCGAACAATCCGCCTGTATAGAGCATTCCAACGATACAGCAGCATATCAGAACGATCACGGGCAAGATAAGATCTATGACCTTGCCTTTTGAAGTGGCGGGCTTGTCATCTTCCGCATAAACACTGTTTCTTGTTGTAAATAAGTCACCATTGATGGCATTGATCTCATGTGTTCTCATAGGTCCGTAATCCATATTCGTTACTGCAATGAAAACGACCATGATGAGCGTCAACAGAGCATACAAGTTATACGGTATCGTACTCATAAAGAGCTGTATGCCGTTGACACCCTGAACCGTACCGCTGACAGCGGCTGCCCATGAAGAGATGGGGGCTATTATACATATAGGTGCAGCGGTGGCATCTATGAGATAGGCAAGCTTTGAACGTGAGATCTGATGCTTGTCGGTGACGGGACGCATTACAGAACCTACCGTCAGGCAGTTGAAATAGTCATCAACGAATATCAGAACTCCCAGTAAAAATGTAGACAGGCTTGCACCTACACGAGTCTTGATATGTTTGGAAGCCCACTCACCGTAAGCACGGCTTCCGCCTGCCTTGTTCATGAGAACGACTATTGCTCCCAAAACTACGAGGAATATGATAATACCTGCATTGTAGGAGTCTGCAATATTTGCGATAAGCCCCTCCTGCACGATAGCCGACATGAATCCCTCAAATCCCGTACCGAATGCAATAGCAGCTATTAGCGAGCCTGAGAGTATACCGATGAACAGTGAAGAATATACTTCCTTTGTGACCAGTGCCAGACCTATTGCAATGATAGGCGGGAGGAGTGACCACATAGAGCCGACAGCCGTTTCTCCATCCATGACAACGGCTTTTGTCAGAGGTGCCTGCACAAAGCAGAACACAATGTAGACAACGACTGCACCGATAAAGATGAGATTTTTGGCTAAATTCTTTTTCATTGATTTCGTCCTTTCTTTAGTAAAATGTTTTTTTCGCAACAACGATATGCATATTTTAGCATAAAAGTTATTATTATTCAACATGATTGATAAAAATTTATATATTTTGTCGATTTTTGACAAAATGTGATACGTCATATTATCAAATACACTAAGAAAAGGCGTATATAAAAAATTTATCCCTGCATTATCTCATCATAAGCTTTTTTAAGTGCAAAAACTTTTTTGGCAACTATATCGAACTGATCGGGAGTAAGTGATTGTGCCCCGTCAGAGAGAGCGTGTTTTGGATCGTTATGGACTTCTATCATGAGACCGTCAGCACCTGCCGCAACTGCCGCAAGTGACATCTGCTCAACAAGTGAAGATTTTCCTGTTGCATGACTTGGATCTACTATTACAGGCAAATGTGATTTTTTCTTGATAACGGGAACTGCCGACAGATCAAGTGTATTTCTTGTGGCGGTTTCGTAAGTTCTTATACCTCTTTCGCAAAGGATAACTTTATCATTACCACCTGCCATGATATATTCCGCACTCATCAGCCATTCTTCTATCGTACTTGAAAGACCTCTTTTGAGTAATATAGGCTTGTCGATTTTGCCGAGTTCCTTGAGAAGTTCAAAATTCTGCATATTCCTCGCACCGACCTGAATTATATCCACGCTTTCAAACATATCTATATGTGATACCCTCATAATTTCCGTCACGATCGGCAAACCCGTTACTTTTCTTGCACCTTTGAGAAGGTCAAGACCTTCGGATTTAAGTCCCTGAAATGAATACGGGGAAGTTCTGGGCTTGAATGCACCGCCTCTTAAAAAAGTCGCTCCTGCCTCTTTCACCCTTTGTGCAACATAGTTTATTTGTTCCTCCGTTTCAACGGAACACGGTCCTGCCATTATACAGAGATTACCGTCACCGATTTTCTGACCTGTCGGGAGAGTTATAACGGTATTGTCGGGGTGAAATTTTCTGTTAGCTTTTTTGTAAGGCTCCTGAACACGCTTGACGTTTTCAACGACTTCCTGAGCATATATCCAGTCTTCATCAATATGTGTTGTATCACCTATGAGACCTAAAACAGTGGACTCAACGCCTACCCAAGTATTTACTGTAACTTTGTAGTTCTCCTCAAGGGCATTTTTGAACAGCAAGACTTTTTCCTTTTCAGCATTCGGTTTCAGTACGATTATCATTTTGATTACCTCCAAAATTTTAATAAAAAAAACGGAACCCTTAGCGGATTCCGTTAAATATACAAATTCGGTATGCAAATATCTCTAAATACACACAGACCTGCAAGGAATGACCGCTTTTTTATGAGTGCACAAATGACTTGCCCATGTAAAAGACCATGAGCGGAAGTTATTAAAAAATCGTGCAGACAAAGTTTTCACGGTAACATTTCCTTTCTTTACGAGAATTATTTACAGGAAGAATAATAATACAAAATTTCCGATTTGTCAAGGATAAATTTATTCACTCTTTGCATAAAGAACTGCAATGATTGATTATCATATTGTCATCATTTTTTATCACAATATCAGAGAGTATTTTTGTACATCAATGATAATTTTCGATTTATCATAAAATAACCGTTGAAATATTAGCTAAAATATATTATAATAATATTAGCTATAATTTGTGAGGTGATATTTTATGATGACAGTTACTGCGACAGAAATTCAGAATAATTTTGGAAAGTATTTGCAAGCCGTTCAAACAGGTGGAGAAATCATTATTCTCAAAAATGGTATCGAAGTAGCAAGACTGATTTCAAAAGAACGTTCTATTTCATTTCTTTCCGATTCGTTGGTTGGAGTATTAAAAAATGATTATGACGAAAAAGAAATGAAAGAAGAAAGGATTTTAAAGCATGAAAATATTGATCGATACCAATGTAATACTTGATGTATTATGCAAAAGAGAAGATTTCTATGAAAACTCCCTGAAAATCTGGAAATACTGTGAAATCGGCAAGTTAGAGGGCTATATATCGGCTCTGTCTGTTCCGAATATTGTTTATATTTTAAGAAAAGAGCTGACACCTGAAAAAACTCAGCAAATAATCAATCAAATTTTTTTGATTTTTAAAGTTGCCGATTTAAAAGCGGACGACTTAAAAAAAGCTGCAAATATGCCAAGTCCCGATTATGAGGACAATCTGCAAATGGTTTGTGCTGCTCGAATAAAAGCCGATTTCATTGTTACAAGAAATATAAAAGACTTTGCGTTAAGTAAAGTTATTGCAATAAAGCCTGCTGAACTGTTGGATAGAATATGACGTTCATTATCAGAGATTTGCCATTATATCCATGCAGACCTGCATAGGAGAGTTTGCCGCATTTACGACTATATCGGCAGCACTCCTGTACAGCGGCAAACGCTTTTCATACAATTCACGCATGACTTGCTCTTTATCGGGACGATTCAAAAGAGGTCGCTTTGTATCGCCTTTAAGTCGCTGTGCAACGACTTCAACGGGCAGGTCAAGCAAAATTATTTTATTATCGGCATTTCTGAGAGTATCGACATTTTCACGAAATGTCAGAGTGCCGCCGCCTGTTGCAAGAATAACGCTTTTTTTATATGCAAGTTCTTTCACGGCATTTTTTTCGAGTTGTCGGAAATATTCTTCACCGCTGTCGGCGAATATCTGTGTAACGGACTTATTTTCCTTTTTTTCTATGTAAGCATCAAGGTCAATGAAAGCCATTCCCATTTTGCGTGAAAGCAGTTTTCCTATGGTACTTTTACCGCTTCCCATGAAGCCGCATAAAACGATATTTTTCCTTTTCATTTCAATTCTTCTTTCAAAAAATTTTTTTAAGTTTGGTTGAACTGTCCTCAATAAGTTGGTCAATGTCATGGATATTGTAAACGCTGCCGTCCCATATTTCGTGAGCCACGACCGCCTGCCATACAAGCATTGACATTCCGCCGACGGCATTGGAACCGTTTGCTTTAGCCTTTCGGATAAGCACCGTTTCAAGCGGATTATAAACAGCGTCAAAGACGTTTTTACATCTCGACAGTGCTTTTTCACTGACGGGCATATTATCTATGTTAGGATACATTCCTACGGGAGTTGCATTTGCAAGCAAATCAAATTCCCCGTCAAGTTCGGATATAAGAGAGGTTTTTATATCGGCAAGAGGTATTTTTCCGACAGCCTCTTGTACAAGTGAATTTGCTTTATTCATATCACGAGCGGCAAGGGTGACATGACAGCCTGCAAGGGCGGCTTCATAGAGAAATGTCCTTGCCGCACCGCCGCAGCCGATTATACATATATTCCCGCTGAAAGCGATATTGGCATATTCAAGGGCTTTGAGAAATCCATCGGGGTCTGTCGTGAAACCTTCCTGAACTTCACCATTCTTTACCGTATTGACAGAGCCGTATAAAGCGGCTTTTCTGTCAAGTCTGTCAAGATACGGGATAATGGCTTGTTTGTTCGGGATAGTGATATTATATCCGGCAAGCTCGTTGAGGGTGTGTATCTTGACGGGCAGTTCATCGGGCGATATATCAAGCACTGTATAATCACCGTTTTCATGGGCAAGTTCAAAGAGCCTTTTATGTATGAATGGTGACATAGTGTGACCTATAGGGTGTCCGATGACTGCAAAATTTCTTTTCTTCATAAAAATGCCTCCTTATTTTTTGTGAAAAATCAACTAAAATATACAATGTTTTGCAGGCGAATATGTGCAAATGGTAAAATCGTAAATTGCATATTGACAAAGTGCGAAAGAACTAATAAGATTGAAAGTGTAGAAAAGAGTTGTGCGTTTGACAGTGGCATATCTCCCATAACATTGTAGCACAAACTGCATGGATTTGTCCACAGTCGAAGAAGTGATCGCACGATTTTTTATATTTTATTTTAGGAGGAGTTTACCTATGGTACTCGAGAAAGTAAAGAAAATTTTGTCAGAACAGTTCGATGTTGAAGAAGAAAAGATCACAGCTGATACTTCCATCATCAATGACCTTGGTGCAGATTCTCTTGATGTTGTAGACCTGCTCATGTCTATCGAAGATGAATTCGAGGTAGAAGTTCCTGATGACGAGATCGAAAATATCAAGACAGTTGAAGACCTCGTTAAGTACATTGAAAATAATCAGTAAGTTTTTTTGAAAAAGCCGTCTGTCGAGTGCAGACGGCTTTTGTTTTTTTATACTCTTTTATAAAGAAATTCTTCCACATAGGTAATGCCGTTTTCAACGGTCGTCAAAGATCTTACGATATTTTTTCCGTCATCGGATGGCTTGAATTGAGCCTCGATCTCATCGTGATATTCATTTGCAAGATATGTGATGGTTATGGAGTTATTATCATATGAATATGTAAATTCCTCAGAACGCACCCCTATGACATCGATATATCCGATACCGGATTTTTGAAAGACCATTACCATATCACCCAGAATGGAATTATCTTCGGCAAGTGCGGAATCGATAAGAGTACCGTTTTCATCATACACATTGTCAGAAACAAATTTCCATTGTCCTGTAGGATTGAATCCGAAGTCCGAACAGCCACACATTGAAATAGAAATAGTTGCAAGTATAAAAAATAAAATGACTTTTTTCATAAAATTACTCCTCGGTTTTGAAACGGTGATATGTATAGCCTTCTTTATAATTGTTGTAGACTTCAAGGCAGCGGCACTTTTCATCACAATGCCTGATCTCAAGGATATTTTCTTTTCCTATGCGTTTAAGCAGGGGTTTGAGTGTATAGAGAGCATTGTCAAGATATGCCTTTTTATCTTCGCCGGGATCGTCTATGATGATCTTTACAAGATGGTCAAAAGAAAGCGGTTGACTTATATGTCTTATAGTAATGCTCTGACCGAAATTTCCTTTTACGAAAGAAGCTCGGAGTTGAGTCGAATCTTCATAATATCTTTGGCTTTCGGATACATTGCTTTCAAGCCAGTACATAGCATTTATTCTAGTAACACATACATCAAAATCTTGGACTTCATCAAGCACATCCAACGAATAAACGAATAACACGGGACCGTAATGATTAACATTTTTTGAATATTCATGAACGTCAACGGAATCAAGGAAAATATCGTTGTATATGTCAAAAAGTCTGTCGGTATCATCAGATTGCTGCGGTGTCTGGGGATAGCCGCAATTTTCGGTGTACTCTCTTGACATAATGCCGCCATGTTCGAGATATGAGATAGATGTAAGCACGGAATTGGCATGATAGAGATAGCGTACACATTTTTCTCCAAGAACATTTTTGACTTCTAAACTGTTCAAATTACAACCTTCTTTCATATTTTATACTTACAAACATTTTAACTTCAATCTAACAAAAAATCAAGAGTTATTTTATAAAAAATGTTGAGAATTTACAAAACAGGTGTTATAATAAAATTTAAAAGGCGGTGTGTGTATATGATAGGAGAATATATAAGGAAATTTCGTGCAAAAAAGGGAATGACACAGGAAGAACTCGGCAGGATCGTGGGAGTGACCACACAGGCGGTGTCTAAGTGGGAAAGAGGAGGAGTGCCTGATGCAGAACTTTTGCCGTATATCGCAGATGCTTTGGGGGTATCGGTGGATATGCTTTTCGGGCGGAAGAGTGTGCAGTCCGTTGAGGACATGGCACTGGAAGAAATTTTATTGGTGGAGCGTAAAGAGGGATTTAAAAAAGCCTTTCAAATATTGTGGTCTATGTCGATAGGCTTGTCAAAGTTGGGTTCGGTAAAGGAAAGTTTCAGTTTCAATGCTCTTGATACCTTGAGAAACAATGACGGATATCATTATTATTCAAGGATGAGTTTTGATGAAGGAATGGTGGATGCCAAGCTCGATGCCGACAACAAATATTTTTTCGTAATGCCGGAACCTGATGATGGCTATGCAAAGATGTTTGAAAACATCGATGAACTTACAGAAACGCTGTCCCTTCTCGGAAATAAGGATGTTTTAAAGATAATTTTCTATATGTACAGCCGTAAAAATACACCGGTGTCTCTGTCGCTGATAGCTTCCAAAACGGGTATGGACATCAGCAAGACCGAAAAACTTATGGACAAGTTGTGCAAATGCAATCTGGCAGATGTAGGTATCGTTGAAACAGAGAACGGTACTCTGAAAGCATATATGTTTCTCAATGAAACTATGGTAATACCTTTGCTGTGTTTTGCAAAGGAGATAAGGGACAAAAAGGTGATAAACTGGGGCGTATGGTTTGAAAGATATAAACCGTTGTTTTAACGTGTCAATCATGAATTGATTTTGTGTATGAACAATTGCTTGAATCAATGGGACTTTTTTTGTATAATACAGACAACGAAGTTTAAACGGGAGGTCGGAAAATGAAAAAGATGTTGTTGATCGCATTGATAACAGTAAGTATTTTGGGAATGATGTGTTCCTGTCAGACGAACACAGAACAGGGTTCGATAATGCCTCAGTCAAGTACCGAAGTTTCACAGACGAGTGAAGTTTCAGAGAAAGCTGATAGTGAAACAAAAATAGATGAGATCCTCAGCGGCAATATGACAGGTTTTGCAGCCGTCATAAAAGATGGTGAGATGATATGCGGAAAGGGTTTCAATAATGGTGATGACAAACAGCAGTTTAATTCAGATACAGTTTTCAGGATAGGTTCTGATACCAAGCAGTTTACAGCGGCAAGTATAATGCTTTTGCAGCAGCAGGGCAAACTTTCTGTAAATGACACGCTTGAGAAATATTTTCCCGACTGCAAGAACGGAAAAAATATCACTCTCCATAATCTGTTGACAATGCACTCCGGATTGACCGATTACAGCAACTATTTTGCAAAACTGAATCTTACCAAAGATGAAACCGAAAATAAAGCCGCTATTCTCAAATTCATTCTTGCGGAAGATCTGATAGATCCGCCTAACGGTGTCTTTACATACAACAACAGCAATTATTTTCTTCTTGCAACGATAATTGAACAGGTATCGGGCATGACTTATGAAGAATATCTCACGGAGAATATCTTCAAGCCGTTGGATATGAAATCGACAAGCGTATATAAAGATTACGAAAAAGACGGAGCAGTAATGGCAAAATCTGTTTGTCCGAGAGGTGCAGATGACTTTTTCAATATACCGGCTTCAACTATGGGTGCAGGCGATATAATGTCAACTGCCGATGACCTTGCAAAGTGGCTGAAAATCTTTGAGGGCGGTTCTATACTCAGTGATGAATCCATTGAGGCTATGTCAACAAGCTATTCAACGGAAGATGATATGTATGAATACGGCTACGGCTGGTTTATTGCAAAAGACGGTATCTATCACGGCGGTAATCTGTCGGAATATTCCTCTATGGTATTCACGTCACCCGATGAAAAATACAGCATTATTCTTCTCAGTAATGAAAATTCCGGCACGCTTGCCAATCTGTCCACCGCTATCAGATATGAACTTTTTTAAAGAAAGGATGACATCATGAGCAAATCAAAGAAACCTTTGATAATCGCTGTTTGTATTATTATTGGTATAGTCCTCGCTGTAGCGGTAGCATTCGGAATTTACATATACTCATTTGCACAGAGCGAAACATACTTATGGCGAAATGAAAGGTGCATCTGTTTTTGACGGTTCATGCAAAATATATCTTTACGATATGATAAAGGGAAACACAAGTTCCCGTGACAGAAGTTCCGGAAAAACTCCCGAACCTCTGTTTCCCGAATGGGGCGATGATGAAGATATAAGACGTGAAAAGGCTTATGAAAAAACAGTAGGCGAGGCTCTCAAATATTACGGTTACTATGATCGTGTAGATGTTATCTATAAATACGGTGTCACCTACAACCATGATATTATGCTCATGAAAGACAGAAACGGCAAAGTATTTGAATATATCAATAAAGATATTTCTTTGACAGAAAATACCACTTTGGGTGAAATTTATAAATAATTTAAGGAGTGTATAAAAAAATGCCTGATTTCAGCTTGCTTTATCCGCAGGGCGTTGCCCCCGATTGTAAAACTCTCAGTGATGAGGCTGTCAATGACTTGTCGCTTGAACTCATATGCGACAAGCTGTCGGAAGATACTTTTGAACACAACATTATTAAAAACATCATGCTTAAAATAGAAAGAAATCCCGTTACAATAAAGTACAGGACAGATGTTTTTGATGATATAGTGCGTTTTCCGAAGCTCCGTGAACGTATCAAGGAATTGCTTGAACAGCTCGCTTTCCTGAAAGAACTTGAACGCTCCCTTAAAGATACCACTGCTGCTCCGATATGGCAGCTTATCAACCGCCTTAATGAACTTGAGATATATGTAAACTGTATTTCCGGCATTAACGAGGCTCTCTCTCAGAATGATATTAGATCCGAAGGTCTGAAACTGCTGAAAGACTATGTAAGTTCCGTTTACAAAGAAAGTGGCTTTGAGTATTTGCAAGAAGATATAAAAGGACTTGTAAATGAAATTAGAGAGATAAAAAGTGTTTCTGTCGGTGTAAATCTCGATAATCTCATGCGTCCCGTTGAAGTGGGCATTGTTTCGATAAATACAGAGCCGTTTACAAAAACACCTTTTCTCAATAAATTTCTGGAATTTGCCACAAAAGGCGATCAAATAGAAAAGGGTGCAAGTTTTCACGGTATGACAAGATTTCACACTGTCGGAAAAATCGCAGGTGAAGACCCGTTTACATCAAATCTGACAAAAGTAATGAGTGAGATGCTTGGTGTAACGGTGAAGCGTCTGAAAAGCAAACTGTCAAAATATACCAATGTCAGCGGTTACAGCCTGACAAAACTCATACCCGAATTTATCTTCTATATCAGATGGGCGGACTATATCAGCAAGTTGCAGGCAATGGGGATACCCGTGTGCAAGCCTGAGATAATAGATATTAAAAAACGTGAACTCCATGCAAAAGGCGTGTATAATTTCAAACTTGCCATGCAGAGAGTGGACGGCAAGGATTTTGAGATCGTTCCCAACGATATAGACTTTGATGAAGATCACAGGATATATATTATGACAGGTCCCAACAGGGGCGGTAAAACTACAATGACACAAGCAGTCGGTTTGCTGTTCCTGCTTGCACAGTTTGGTATATATGCACCGTGTGAGAGCGTTGAATTAAGCCCCGTTGACAATATCTATACACATTTTCCCGCCGATGAAAACAAGACTGTTGACTTGGGCAGACTTGGTGAAGAATCAAAGCGTATGAGTGAACTGTTCAGCATGGCAACTAATGAAAGCCTTTTGCTGTTCAACGAGTCACTTGCCACAACGTCATTTGCAGAGGGTCTGTATATTGCAAAGGACGTTGTCAAGGCTTTGAGATACTTGGGAGCGAGGACCATATTCAATACACATATGCATGAGCTTGCCATGAACCTTGAGGAAGTCAATACGCTCGTTGCAGGTGACAGCAAGGTCGCCAGCCTTATCACAGGAATACATGAGGGCAAGCGTTCCTACAAAATATTCATAGCTCCTCCTGAGGGTGTGAGTTATGCACAGGACATTGCAAAAAAATACGGCGTGACATTCAGCCAACTCTCCGAAAAAATAAAAAACTGATAACACCTCCCTTAAAATATAAATAATTCCCCGAAACATAAACGATTTGCAATTGTTTATGTTTCGGGGAGTTTTGTGTTGAAAAAAAGTTGTATTTTTTTATAAAAAATATTTGAAAAAATTTGTATATGTGGTATAATGTAAAAGCACATTTAAACATTCGGGTAAAAATGCCTGAAAATCAAATATACAGGAGGTCAAAAAATTTTGAACGCAGAAGTTATTGTTTTTATTGTGTATCTTTGTTTTATGCTTGGAATAGGAATATTTTTCTTTTTCAAGAGCAGGGGCGGAGGAGATAAGAGTTATTTTCTCGGCGGAAGGCAGATGGGTCCTTGGGTAACGGCACTGTCGGCAGGTGCATCCGACATGAGTGCATGGGTACTGATGGGATTGCCCACATCGATTTATGCATTGGGACTCGGACAAATATGGATACCTGTCGGCTTGGCGATAGGCTACGCTATAAGCTGGATCATAGAAGCTCCCAGACTTCGTAAATTCTCTATAGTGGCAAATGACTCCATTACCATTCCTCAGTATCTGACGAACAGGTTTTTGTCAAAGTCAAAAGTATTGCAGATATTGTGTGCTGTTGTATTTCTGATAGCTTACACTATATACTCTGCATCAAGCCTGAAAGCGTGCGGAACGCTTTTCAACACCGTTATCGGTTGGGATGCCAATATTGCCATGTATGTTGCGGCAGCTATTATAGTAGGCTACACATTTTTGGGCGGATTTTCGGCAGTATGCTGGACAGACTTCTTTCAGGGAATGCTGATATTTGCGGGAATGCTGACGGCGACTGTTACAGCAGTTGCAATGCTCGATATGACAAAGGCACAGGAGACCAATCCTGCTTACTGGAATCCCATAACAAACTGGCAGGACATCGTATCAGGTATGGCATGGGGACTCGGCTATTTCGGAATGCCGCATATCATTATCAGGTATATGTCGATCCGTTCACAGAAGGAAATGAAAAAATCTGCTGCCATAGGCATTACATGGACAGCATTTATCGTATTATTTGCGGCAGCGATAGGTATTATCGGTTTGATGTTCATGGGATACGATCAGGAAACTGTTGACGGTTCTCTTGTATTCATTACGATGGTAAGAAAAATATTCCCTGCTATCCTGTCCGGTATACTTCTTTCGGCAGTTCTGGCAGCTTCCATGAGTACGGCAGACAGTCAGCTCCTGTCAGCATCATCTTCATTTGCAAGTGACGTTTACAAGCCTGTTATCAGAAAGAACAAGGCAAGTGACCGTGAGATGCAGTGGGCAGGCAGAATAGTTGTTCTTGTCGTTGCGGCAATAGCACTTGTCATAGCAGCATCACCGGATTCGGGTTCTATCATGAGCCTTGTATCGAATGCTTGGGGCATATTCGGTGCAGCTATTGGTCCTTCTATACTGCTTTCGCTTTTCTGGAAACGCTTCAATATATACGGAGCGGTTGCCGGTATCGTTGCGGGCACAGCAGCAGATATATGCTGGATGATATTCCTGACGGGTTCAACGGGCATATATGAACTTGCACCTGCATTTGTGATAGGTTTTATAGCAGCAGTAGTGGTATCATTTGTTACATCAGAGCCTGAAAAAGAAGTGGAAGAACTTTTCGACAATGCTATGAAATATGAAGACTAAATAGAAATTCCCTGTTCGGCATGAAGTCGGACAGGGAATTTTTTTATACGGCGGAATTTGCTTTCAGAAGAGCCTGCTTTTCATTCCAGAGCTTTTCGGAGAGGTCAACGTAGTAGGTATGCGGATTTTCAAATCTCTTTACTTCGTCCCAGAGGGTATCAAGCTGTTGCTCACAGCGGTATTTTATAGTTTGAATATCGGGCAATTCATAGCAAAGTTCACCTTTATTGAAAATTTGTTTGCGAATTTTAACAGCTTTAAAGTTTGTCAAAGTTTTGCGTTTCCAAGTATGTTCGGGATCAAATATCGTGTAGGGCTTTGTATCATCTATTTCCTCGTCAAAGAGTGTTATCACATCTGCAATAGCCTTGTTTGTTTCGTTGTCGTAAAGGCGGTAAAGATTTTTGAAACAGGGATTTGTTATTTTAGCGACATTTTCGCTTATCTTGATCTTAGGTGTTTCAACGCCGTCTTTGAGTATCGAAACGACTTTATAGACACCGCCGAAAACGGGTTCGGAACTTGCTGTGATAAGTCTTTCGCCTACGCCGAAGCTGTCTATTTTTGCACCCTGACGGAGCATATCGGCTATTATATATTCGTCAAGAGAGTTCGATGCACATATCTGACAATCGGGGAAGCCTGCTTCATCAAGCATTTTTCTTGCTTTTTTGGAGAGATAAGTTATATCGCCGCTGTCAATGCGGATACCTTTCGGACGACAGCCCATCGGAACGAGAATCTCATTGAAAACTTTTATCGCATTGGGAATACCTGATTTAATTACATTGTAGGTATCAACAAGGAGAGTGCAGGCATTGGGATAGCGTTTTGCATAAGCGGCAAAGGCTTCATATTCGGTGTCAAAGGACTGGATCCAACTGTGAGCCATGGTGCCGAGAGCGGGTACGCTGAAATCCCTGTCGGAGATAGTGCAGGCTGTACCGATACAGCCGCCTATATAAGCTGCTCTTGCACCGAAAACAGCACCGTCATAGCTGTGTGCACGTCTTGAACCGAACTCCATAACGCCACGACCGTCAGCGGCACGGACTATTCTGTTTGCTTTTGTAGCGATGAGGCTTTGATGATTTATTGTCAACAATATCATAGTTTCAACGAGCTGAGCCTGAATTATAGGACCTCTGACCGTAACAATGGGTTCATGGGGGAATATGGGGGTACCTTCTTCAACCGCCCAAACATCACACGCAAATTTGAAATTACGGAGATATTCAAGGAAAGGTTCACTGAAAATATTTTTTGTACGGAGAAAAGAAATATCTTCATCCGTGAAAGTGAGGTTTCTGAGATATTCGACAGCCTGTTCCAGACCGGCCATGATAGCGAAACCGCCCTTATCGGGATTTCTGCGGTAGAACATATCGAAAGTAGCGGTAATATCTTTCATACCGTTCTCAAAGTAACCGCCTGCCATTGTCAGTTCATAAAAGTCTGTAAGCATCGTAAGATTGATTTTATTGTAAGCCATAGTAAAAACTCCTTTTCATATTTTATCGTAATGTTCTTTTGTAAATGTTGCAGCATTTTCGGTATAGTCGCTGCACAGACGAAAACGCATAGCGGCAAACCAGTTGCCGAATTTTTCTTCAATTTGGGGCAGGTTATCGGGGAAAGCCTCAAATTCCTCTTTGGAGATTTTGAATATTTCGGTGTAGCCGTTTCCTGCACTTGAGCCAAATTGATAATGAGAGATAGCATACATATCTTTATCAAAATAGCCTACGCTCCAGAGATCTTGTCCTTTTATGCTTTTGAAATCCTTGTAGGAATAAGTTTTTTCGGCCATAGTAAAAACTCCTTTTCTATTTTATCATTAAGTCAACAAATCACATATTTCAATGCCATTGGTGTACATGATGTAGAGAGCCATGATTTCGGCGAGTTCTGGGTCATGGTTCGGTAAAGAACAAGTCGCTGTCAGGTCATAGGGGACTATCACACGACAGGGAATATTTCTTCTGTTGAAATCGGCTTTGAGGGTGAGGGCGAACTGTATAACACACATATCGGTGCAGTCTCCTGTAATGATGAAAGTGTTTTTGCCGGAACTTCTGATAAATTCTGCAACTTCGGGTTCAAGATAGCCGTTAGTGGAATTTTTGCCGAAAACTTTTATGTTATGGTCAGCGTTTGCGATCTCATCTGTCAAGGCACTTTCGGCAGTTCCTTTAAGGCAGTGGACGGGGTAAGTTGAAAATTCCGTACTGTCATTTGTATGTTCATCTGCAAGGGCGATAGTTTGAATATTTTTATATTTGCAAAATCTCGTGAACTGTGCGACATCAGCATTTATGGAGAGGACTTCACAGCTTGACAATGCACCTTTTTTAACAAAGCCGTTTATCATATCTACAATGATGTGCAGAGTATTGTCGGTGGTTATGTCATCAAAGCTGAGAACGGAAAGATTATTGAACCATTCATATACGCCTTTGAAATCATTAATGAGAATTTCAAAATTCTTATTGTGTTTCATAATTATCAAACTCCTTTTGATATTTTTAATTTGATATTATCATATTGATATTATTATACTACAGCTTTTCGTAAAATGCAAGAGGTATTTAAAAATTTTTTAAAAAATTTTTTAAACAGAAAAAAGCAGTCTTCTTTTTTGAGGAAAACTGCTTTTTCTGTTTTTATGACAATTCAAATGCACCTGTATAGAGCTGATAGTATTTGCCTTTTTGGGCGATAAGTTCATCATGTGTGCCTTTTTCGATGACTCTTCCGAGTTCAAGAACCATGATCAAGTCGGAGTTCTGAACAGTAGAAAGGCGGTGGGCGATGACAAATACTGTTCTGCCATACATTAAGCCGTCCATACCTTTTTGCACAAGGGCTTCTGTACGGGTATCAATGCTTGAAGTAGCCTCGTCAAGGATCATGACCGGGGGATCGGCAACAGCGGCTCTTGCAATTGAAATGAGCTGACACTGTCCTTGAGAGAGCTGACCGCCGTCACCTGTGATAACGGTGTTGTAGCCGTCGGGCAGACGGGTAATGAAGTTATGGGCATTGGCGAGTTTAGCGGCAGCAATGCATTCTTCATCAGTGGCATCCAGCTTGCCGTAACGGATATTATCCATTACTGTTCCGGTAAATAGATGAACGTCCTGTAAGACGATGCCGAGAGAACGTCTCAAATCGGATTTTTTTATCTTGTTGATATTGATACCGTCATAACGTATTTTGCCGTCATCAATATCGTAAAATCTGTTGATAAGGTTGGTAATAGTGGTCTTACCTGCACCGGTCGCACCTACAAAAGCGATTTTCTGACCTTCCTTTGCATCGAGGGTGACGTTGTGAAGGACGATCTTTTCAGGCACATAGCCGAAGTCGACATCATACATCACAACATTACCGCAGAGTTTGGTATAAGTGGTTGTACCGTCGCCATGAGGATGTTTCCATGCCCACATTTCTGTACGTTCATCTGTTTCAAGGAGACTGCCGTCTTTATCATACTTTGCATTTACAAGAGTGACATAACCTTCATCTTTTTCGGGTTCCTCGTCCATAAGGGCAAAGATACGTTCTGCACCTGCCAAAGCCATGATTATAGAGTTGAACTGGTTGGAAATTTCACCGATGGGGCGTGTGAAATTTTTTGAAAGCTGTAAGAAAGAAGCGATAACACCGAGAGTAACAGGGCTTATGTGGTATATAGCAAGGGCAGCACCTGCAACAGCAATAAGGACATATTGGATATTGCCTAAATTGTTCATGACAGGCATGAGGATATTTACGAAAGTATTGGCATTTGTAGAACTGTCGCAGAGAGCTTCATTTTTCTGATTAAAAATTTCCTTTGTTTTTTCCTCATGGCAAAATACCTTAATGACCTTTTGACCGTTTATCATTTCCTCGACATAGCCGTTGACATCACCGATCTGTTGCTGTTGTTTGATGAAGTAAGTTGCACTTTTGGAAGCAATAGTTTTTGTTATGAACATCATGATGCCTACGCAGAGCAGTACGAAAATTGTCATCCATACATTTAGGACAAGCATGGCAATAAGTACGGATATGATCGTAATGAGAGATGAAAACATCTGAGGGATACTCATAGAAAGCATTTGACGTAGAGTATCAGTGTCGTTGGTGTAACGGCTCATCAGATCGCCGTGAGTGTGGGTGTCGAAGAATCTTACAGGAAGTTTCTGCATATGCTCAAACATATCATCACGGATCTTTTTCTGTATTCCCTGAGAGATGGTGACCATGATCCAGTTGTACAGTAGGGTTGCGGCAGTACCTATAAGAAGTATCATTCCTACCACAGCCATAGCCCATGCAAGATCGCTGAAATCACGGCTGTGATTTTTTATCATGGGAGTGATGTAGTTGTCTATGAGTACGGAAATGAACATGGAACTGACAACGCCTGCCCCTGCACTGATGAGAATACAAATAAGCACAAACACAAATCTGCCCTTATAGGCGTTCATGTATGATATAAGGCGTTTTATCGTCTGCATGGGATTTTTCATTTGCGGAGGAGGTCCCATAGCACGTTTTCCGTGAACTTTAGGAGTATTTTTTTCAGCCATTATCCCACACTTCCTTTCTGCTGAGAATAGAACACTTCCTGATATATCTTGTTGGATCTCAGAAGTTCCTCATGACTTCCGACTGCATTTATGATACCGTTATCCAACACGATTATCTTATCTGCATCTTGAACAGATGATATTCTCTGTGCAATGATGATTTTAGTTGTATCGGGAATTTTTTCTTTAAAAGCCTTTCTGATAAGGGCATCGGTTTTTGTATCGACTGCACTTGTTGAGTCATCAAGAATAAGTATCTTGGGTTTTTTCAGCAAGGCTCTTGCAATGCACAGTCTCTGACGCTGACCTCCGGAAACATTCGTACCGCCCTGTTCTATGTAGGTATCATACTTGTCTGGCATACGCTGAATGAAGTCATCTGCCTGAGCAAGCTTGCAGACCTCTATCATTTCTTCATCTGTGGCAGCGGCGTTTCCCCAGCGGAGATTTTCCTTTATCGTGCCTGAGAAAAGGACATTTTTCTGTAATACCATTGCAACGCTGTCACGCAGGGACTCAATGTCATATTCTTTTACATCAAGACCGCCTACATAGACAGTGCCTTTGGTAGTGTCATAAAGACGGGGGATAAGCTGAACGAAAGTGGATTTTGATGAACCTGTTCCGCCGATGATCCCGACAGTTTCACCTGACCTTATTTCTATATTTATATCTTTCAGACAAAGTTTGCTCTCGTCCTTGGCATAACTGAAGCTGACATTTTCAAATTTGATCGAGCCGTCCGAGATCTTTTTTACAGGATCATCACAGTTGGTAAGGTCGAGCTGTTCATTGAGAACTTCTGCAACACGTTCTGCTGAGGCTCTGGAAATAACTACCATGACCATGACGATGGAAAGGAACATCAGACTCATGAGTATCTGCATGATATAGGACATCATGCTGACAAGCTCACCGGTGGTCATTTCACCTTCCACAATGAACTGTGCAGCAAACCATGAAATTATCATGATGCAGGAGTATATACATATCTGCATGACAGGCATATTGAAAGCAATGGTTTTTTCGGCTTTTGAGAAGCTGTCATATATCTGCTGAGAAATATCTTTGAATTTTTCGGTTTCGTGTTCTTCACGGACAAATGATTTAACAACTCTGATGGCGTGAAGATTTTCCTGAACAACATTGTTGAGTTTGTCGTATACCTTGAATACTTTTGTGAATACAGGGTGAGCAATTTTGATAATGATAAAGAGAGCGAGGGCAATGACCGGGATAAACAAAACGAAAGTCCATGAAAGAGATGAATTGACTTTGAAAGACATTATCATAGCAAATATCATCATGGATGGGGCTCTCACAGCCATTCTCAGTATCATCTGAAAAGAGTTTTGGATATTGGTGACATCTGTTGTCATTCGGGTAACAAGGCTTGAAGCAGAGAATCTGTCAATATTGGAAAAAGAAAATGTCTGAACCTTGTAGAACATATCATGTCTTAAATTCTTTGCAAAGCCTGATGAAGCGACAGCAGCGTATTTTCCTGCCAATGCACTGAATATAAGTGATGCAAAGGCAATTCCCAATAAAATAAGACCTTTGAGAATGATATGTTTCATTTCGGGATCTTTAGTATTGAAATAGTCTATCATGTCTGCCATTCTGTATGGAAGATAGACTTCAAGAGCGGATTCCAGTAAAATGAAAACGGGCGTTAAAAAAGCGGCAAGTTTGTATTCACGGATACATTTTGCCAGAGTGCGTATCATCTGCTATCCCTCCTTTTAAGGCATTTGAAAAGCGGTCTTTTCTCCCGAAGCAATGTAGTCCATGATCTTGTCCATGATCTCACGGGATTCATAAATATCGTGATACACGCCCATAGATATGACACTGCCCTGAACAGGTTGGAAAATAATGGCAGAAGTGAGAGCTTTTCCGTCTTTATCCTGTACACCATAGCTTTTGGAAGTGGTTATGATTTGTACATGATCGGTATTGACGATTTTTGTTTGATCTTGGGTTCTTATCCACATAATATAAAACCTCCATTTATTTTATACAAAAAATTATACTATTTAAATAAATTTATGTCAATAAAGAATCGAAAGAAAATAAAAAACATTGACAAAACATTATCAAAATATTACAATGAATATATGTGAAATATGATAGAAAAAAGGGGGAGAGTACCTTGCCGACACTCAGAAACGGTGAAATGATAAGAATAGCAAATTCCGATACGAAAGCAAGGGTAATAAATTATATAGCAGAGGGCGGACAGGGTGAAGTATACCGTGTAAGATATAATGAACAGGATTATGCACTGAAATGGTACAGCAAAGTGCCTATGTCAGATGCATTTTATGACAATCTTCTGCATAACGTAAAAATGGGAAAGCCTAATGACAATTTTTTGTGGGCAGTCGCATTGACTGAGAAAGTCAAAGGAAAATTCGGCTATATCATGCCATTAAGACCGTCCAATTACAAAGAGTACGGAGAGTTTCTTTTAGGTGATGCAAGGTTCAAATCATGGGACTTGCTTTTCAAAGCAGCTTTGAATTTGGCAGACAGTTTCCGTATACTGCATAGCAGGGGTTACAGTTATCAGGATTTGAATGAGGGCAGTTTTTTCATTGATCCCGATACAGGTAATGTTCTGATATGCGATAATGACAATGTTGCACCATACGGAGTGAACTTAGGCGTAAAAGGTATGCCGAAATATATGGCTCCCGAAGTCGTTCTTGACAAGTCACGCCCCAATACACATACAGATAGATTTTCTCTTGCAGTCATACTTTTCAGACTGTTTTATATAGATCATCCTCTTGAAGGACAGTATACCATAAAATTTCCTTTGACAGATCAATTAGGAGCAAAATTGTTCGGTGAAAATCCGATATTCATATACGATCCGAAAAACAGTGCAAACCGTCCCGATCCCGAAGCACACCCGAATGTTATCAGCCGTTGGAATATGTTTCCGCCGGATTTAAAGGCGGCTTTCACGAAGGCATTTACGGACGGTTTGAAAGACATTGACAGCCGTATCACAGAATTGCAGTGGATAGAAGTTCTTGTTCGTGCAAGAGGTATGCTTATAAAGATAGACGGCAGGGAACAGTTTGTCAATGCCTACAAGCCCGATACATTGCCGAAAGAATGCAGGCTTCTCAGAACAGAGGAAAATATCATTGCATTAGCACCCGACAGCGTATTGTATCAATGTCAGACGGATAAATTCAGTGAGGACTATACAACCGTGACAGGGCTTGTTCGTGCAAGTCAGAGAGATAAAAATGTATACGGATTGGGAAATCTCTCCAATGATACATGGACTTTGATAATGCCCGACAGACCGCCCGTTACAATACAACCGAAAGGCTTTGCACCGCTTATTCCGGGAATAATCATTGATTTCGGAAATATCAAGGCAAAAGTCTTTTAAAGAGAGTGGAGAGTTGAGAGTGGAGCTTAAAAGAGTAGCCAATGCAAGAGAATTGGGCGGATATAAGACTGCTGACGGAAGAACAGTAGAAAGTGATGTTCTTTTGCGTACAGGCAGGCTTGACGATATATCTGATGAAGATAAATATATTTTGCAAAATGAATATCATGTCAGTGATGTAATTGATTTCCGCATGGATATGGAAATAGTGAAAACAAATTTTCCTGATGGTGCAGAGTATCATCATGTGAATATCATAGATGACAGTAGTCTTGGCAAAAAAGCCGATAAAGGCAGTTTGCCTGAAATGTCGAAAGACGAGTTCCTCTCATTCATAGATATAGCGGAAAATCTGGGTATATTCGGCGAAAATATGTATATCACGTTTCTTGAAAATGCAGTCGGACAGCAAGGCTACAAAGAATTTCTGGAAATTCTTGTGAAAGCAAAAGGTGCTGTATTGTGGCATTGTACGAGCGGTAAAGACAGAACAGGTCTGGCAGCTATGTTTATATTGTCTGTACTCGGGGTTGATGAAGAAACGATAATTAAGGACTATCTCTTGACAAACGAGTATAATGCTGAGAAGATAGCAAAGACAAGAAAATATTTTCTTGAAAAGACAAATAGTGAACTTGTTGCAGAAAAAGCGGTTCTTTTGATGGACGGTGTTTCTGAAAAGCCCATGCGGAATGTTCTTACACATCTCAAGGAAAAATACGGTTCGGTCATGGGATATGTTAGAAATGTATTGAAAATATCCGATGAAGATATAGAGATTTTGAAAGAAAAATATTTGATATAAAGACAGGTGAAAAAAATGGCAGATTTTAGTTTGGATTTGGATTCATTTGATTTCGGGGATTTTGACAGTCTTGAAACAGGTGTAGATGTACAGCAGCAGCCAACACCCACACCCGATGTTGCGAATATCGTGACGAATTTGAAAAAACGTGCAATGGTAGTTTTTTTCGTCATAGACATATCGGGCAGTATGAAGGGTGCAAGGATAGGGGCAGTCAATGACGCTATCAGAAATGTAATACCCGAATTGAAAAAGCGTGAAAAAGGCAATACGGCAGCGGAAATAAAAGTTGCTGTACTTGAGTTTTCGACAAGGGCAAATTGGAGAACAGCACAGCCTGAACCCGTATCTACATACAAGTATAATGATATAGAGCAGGTCTACGGCGGTACGAACTATGGTATGGCATTTGCAGCCCTCAATGAAAAACTCTCTCAAAGAGCATTTCTGAGTTCAACGGCAGGTGCATATACTCCTTTGATAATCTTCATGACAGACGGAAAACCCTCTGATATGGGCTTGTATCCCGATCAGCTTGCACTTCTGAAACAGAATAAATGGTTCAAACATTCCACTCGTGCAGGAATTGCCATAGAGGAAGGGGCATTAAGTCCCGAATGTAAGAGAGTGTTGCTTGAATTTACGGAAAATGAAAGCAATATATATGAGGCGAAAAATACGGTCATTCTCGCAAAACAGATAGAATTGGTAACTTTGACGGGTGTAGATTTGGTGACACAGCAGGGTTCTATACAAAACAGTTCCGCCCCTGTCGATACAACGGTAACACATACACCGCCCATGCGGGAAGAAAAGCCTAAGGTAAATTTAAGCCGTTCAACATCTCAGCCGACAGCGGCTCCGGCACAGCCCGTTGCACCGCCGCCACCGCCTGCACAAACGGCAAGTCCTACTTTACCGATAGCAGACATAGATTGGGAAAACGACTTTAATTTCTGATTCAAAGGTGGAATTATATTAAGTTAAGGGGTGACGGAATGTGAAAGATTATGCAGCGATAAACGCACATCACATAGGAAATATGCACATACAGAAAAATCTGCCGTGTGAGGATTTTTCCATGTCCTATGAAGATGAGAATATGGCAATAGCCGTTATCAGTGA
>CADCCP010000039.1 GCA_902800005.1 uncultured Ruminococcus sp.
CCATATTGTTTCCATGTCACTTCTTATTGCTTTTACCAACTTCACATTCATCTTTAATCACCTTTATAAAATAAGAAATTATAGAACCAGAATAGAACCGGACACTTACAGAAAAATCCGTAAACTCTGATAAATACAGAGTTTACGGACTATTTTCATGTACTTTCCGTTATTCCCACTCGATCGTAGCAGGGGGCTTTGATGTAATGTCATAGACTACTCTGTTGACATTATTGACTTCATTTATGATACGGTTCGATATCTTTTCAAGAACATCATATGGTATCCTTGCCCAATCTGCTGTCATAAAGTCGCTCGTTGTAACGGCTCTTAGAGCTATCGTATTATCATAAGTTCTGCCGTCACCCATGACTCCCACGCTCTTTATACCTGTCAGCACTGCAAAATACTGATTTACACTTCTGTCAAGTCCGTTATTTGCGAACTCCTCACGCATTATTGCATCGGCTTCTTTGAGTATATCGAGTTTTTCTTCCGTTATATCTCCCATTACTCTTATAGCAAGTCCGGGCCCGGGGAAAGGCTGTCTCCATACGAGAAATTCCGGTATGCCCAATTCAAGACCGGCTTTTCTCACTTCATCTTTGAAAAGGTCACGCAAAGGTTCTATAATGCCCTCAAAACCGACATCTTCGGGAAGTCCGCCGACATTGTGATGGCTTTTGATAACTGCCGATTCGCCGACACCGCTCTCGACTACATCGGGATAGATAGTTCCCTGACAGAGATATTCAACTTTACCGAGTTTATGCGATTCTTCCTCAAATACACGGATAAATTCCTCACCAATGATCTTACGTTTTCTTTCGGGATCACTAACGCCTGCAAGTTTTGACAAAAATCTGTCTTTAGCATTGACACGGATCAGATTCATGTCAAACTGCTGTTTGAACACGCTTTCGACCTGATCTCCTTCATCTTTACGGAGAAGTCCGTGATCGACGAAAATACAGGTAAGCTGCTTACCGACAGCCTTATGTACCAAAAGTGCTGCAACAGAGCTGTCAACGCCACCCGACAAGGCACAAAGGACTTTTTTGTCACCGATCTGTTTTTTAAGCTGCTTAACGGTATCTTTGACAAATGAACTCATCTGCCACTCCGCCTTGCAGCAGCAGGCATTATAAAGGAAGTTTTTGAGATAGAGCATACCTTCACTTGTATGCTGAACTTCGGGATGGAACTGCACTGCATACAGATTTTTCTTGATATTCTCCATAGCTGCAACGGGACAATCCTTTGACATAGCAGTTATTTTAAAGCCGTATGGAACTTCCGAGATATAGTCGGTATGGCTCATCCAGCAGACATTTTTAGGCTGTGCAGCATGAAAAAGCAAAGATGAAGTATTGAATTCAACGTCAGTTTTGCCGTATTCTTTTATGTCACTGCTTTTGACTTTTCCGCCGAGAGTATGTGCCATAAGCTGTGCCCCGTAGCAGATACCAAGAACAGGTATGCCGAGTTCAAAGACTTTCGGATCGCATTTAGGTGCATTTTCATCATAAGTGCTGTTGGGACCGCCCGTGAAAATGATGCCCATATAGCCTTCTTTTTTGATTTCTTCCGCAGTTATTTTATAGGGCTTCAATTCACAGTACACGTTACATTCACGCACACGCCTTGCGATAAGCTGAGTGTACTGTCCGCCGAAGTCCATTACAAGTATTTTTTCATTTTTTATACCCATTAAAAACATTCCTCCCTCAAATCCGACAACGGAACACGAAACAAAATTCCGTATTCCGTTTCATAACTTTATTCAACTGTAACAGATTTTGCAAGATTACGAGGTGTATCTATCTCACAGCCCTTAAAACGTGCAATATAATAGGCAAGTATCTGCATAGGTACGACCGCCAACGACGGCAGCATCATATCACACGTTTTCGGGATAAATATGGTACTGTCAGCCGAGTGGCTGAGGTGCTGTCTGTTTTCGCAGCCTATACCGAGAACATACGCTCCCCTGCTTTGAACTTCCTCTATATTGGAACATATCTTTTCATGCAGGTCTTCATAAGTTGCAAGAGCTATCACAAGAGTGCCTTTTTCTATAAGGGATATAGTACCGTGTTTAAGTTCGCCTGCCGCATAGGCTTCCGAATGGATATATGATATTTCTTTGAGTTTCAGAGAGCCTTCGAGTGAAAGTGCATGGTCTATATTTCTGCCTATAAAGAACACATCTTTTCTTGCAAAGAGTTTTGATGCGGTATTTTTAATATCTTCGATCCTGTCAAGTATATCAGTTATCTTTTCGGGAAGTGCAAGAAGTTCGGATACATAATTTTTATAATCTTCTTTGCATATTTTTCCGAGAATATCACCGAAATATATTGCCATGAGATATATTACCGCAAGCTGTGCACTGTAAGCCTTTGTGGTTGCAACAGCTATTTCGGGACCCGCAAGTGTATATATGACATCATCTGCTTCAACAGCTATTGCACTGCCCACGACATTTACGATCGCTATAGCATAAGAACCCTTTCTCTGAGCCTCTTTCATAGCCTCTTTTGTATCCGCCGTTTCACCCGACTGACTTATCACTATCGTAAGAGTTTTTTCGTCAACAATGGGATCTCTGTACTTAAATTCGGATGCAACGTCAACTTCAACAGGCTTTCTGAGAATTTTTTCAAAGATGTATTTTGCGACCACGCCGACATGGTATGCCGAACCGCAGGCTACTATATTTATCTTGTCAAAATTTCTGATCTGTTCGGGCGTGAGCCTAATCTCATCAAGCACCACTCTGCCGTCTTTTATCCTCTCGATAATGGTATCATGGACAGCTTTGGGCTGTTCCATTATCTCTTTGAGCATGAAGTGTTCATAGCCGTCCTTTTTGGCAGCATCCACGCTCCATGTTATCGTTTCAACGGTCTTTTCAACGACATTTCCGCTGAGATCATAAACCACTATACCGTCACGCTTTATCACAGCTATCTCGCCGTTGTCAAGACGATATATATTCTTTGTCTTGTCGAGTATTGCAGGAACGTCCGAAGCAAGGTAATTTTCATCTTCGCCTATTCCTATGATAAGGGGACTGCCCTTTCTGACAGCTATTATCTCATCGGGCATTTCCCTGTACATGATACCGAGTGCATAAGAACCTTTCAGCATGGGCATAACTTTAGTTATGGTATCAAGCACATCACCGTTATAGTGATATTCCAGAAGCTGTGCAACGACTTCGGTATCTGTGGCAGATACGAATTTTACACCTTTACGAATAAGCTCGCTTTTAAGTTCCATATAGTTTTCGATAATGCCGTTATGCACCACTGCAAAACTTTCCGATTGACTGATATGCGGATGTGCATTTTCTTTAGACGGCTTACCGTGAGTTGCCCAACGTGTGTGACCGATGCCGACTGTACCCGCTATTTTTTTACCCTTGCCGGTCATTTGCTGCAAAACTTCAATTTTGCCTTTTTCCTTTTCAACGATGAATTTTTCACCGTCATTCGTGCAGACTCCCGCAGAATCATATCCACGATATTTGAGTTTTTCAAGACCGTCTATCAAAATCGGTGCTGCCTGTTTATCGCCTATATAACCTACTATTCCACACATTCCGAAACATACCTCCGAACTTATCTGTAAATAATGTCTTCTCTCTTGGGACCGTTCGAGATCATCTTAAACGGAACTCCCACAGCCTTCTCTGCAAATTCTATATACTTACGGCAGTTTTCGGGAAGCTCATCATAATTCTTTATTCCTCTTATATCGCATTTCCAGCCCGGCAGTACCTCCAATACAGGCTTGGCTCTCTTGAGTTTGGTCGTTGACGGGAAGTAGTCTATTCTTTCTCCGTCAAGTTCATATGCCACGCATACGGGTATCTCATCAAGATAGCCGAGTGCATCAAGCACTGTGAAAGCGACCTTTGTAGCTCCCTGCACTTTACAGCCGTATCTTGTAGCAACAAGGTCAAGCCAACCCATTCTTCTGGGTCTGCCCGTTGTTGCACCGTACTCACCGCCGTCACCGCCACGCTTACGCAGTTCTTCAGCCTCTTCACCGAATATCTCGCTGACGAATTCGCCTGCACCGACGGAACTTGAATATGCCTTTACAACGGTTATAATGTCCTTTATCTCATAGGGAGGTATACCGCCTGCACCAACTGCACCATAACCTGCTATGGTATTAGATGAAGTTACCATCGGATATATGCCGAAGTCTGTATCCTTGAGTGAACCGAGCTGACCTTCAAGAAGGATATTCTTGCCTGCAACGACAGCATCATGCACTATATCAAACGTGTTTGCAACATACGGTGCAAGTGCCTCTTTATACTCCATGAGCTTATTGAACATTTCATCAACGCTTATTTCTTCTTTATGATAAACATTTCTTATGATGGCATTTTTTACTTCAAGTATTCTTTCGACTTTCTCTCTGAGAGAGTCCACATCATCATAGAGTTCATTCACCTGAAAGCCTATTTTTGAAAACTTATCGGAATAGAAAGGTGCAATACCCGATTTTGTCGAACCGAAGCTCTTACCGCCGAGTCTTTCTTCTTCGTAGCAGTCAAACAGCTTGTGATAAGGCATAACTATCTGAGCCCTGTCCGATACAAGAATATTCGGCTTCGGCACGCCTCTGTCAATAAGCGACTGAATTTCCTTTGTAAAATTTTCAACGCTGAGTGCAACGCCGTTTCCTATTATGTTCGTTATCTTTGTATTGAATACCCCTGAAGGCAACTGATGAAGTGCAAATTTTCCGTAATTGTTGATTATGGTATGACCTGCATTGCTGCCGCCCTGAAATCTTATTACCATATCGGAATTTTGTGCAAGCACATCTGTGATCTTGCCCTTGCCCTCATCTCCCCAGTTTGCTCCAACTATTGCTCTGACCATTTTTTAATCCCCCAAACTTTTCAATTAATAATGAATAATTATTAATTATCCTACGGGTGCGACAAGTATTCGTCCCGTACCTCTGTAGACATTCACAAAACCTTCACCCGATGCTGCAGAACCTACAATAGTTCTTGTAGTACGTTCCACAGTGAACTGCAAGGACTGTGACCATGCTATTGCCATGCTGCCGTCAATTTTAAGTGTGTCGTTATCAAGGTCGAATACAAATAATTCATCTGCCGGAACAGGACTTTCAAGAACTGCTATTCCCTGACCAAATAGGGTATTGTTGAAAAGTCCCTCACCGCCTGCTATTGCAGAAGAAAGGTTTGAACGTGCTGTAACTTTCATCTGTACCGTGTCCGAACAAGCCAAAAACAGACCGTCTTCGATCGTCATTCCGCCGTTCCATGCAGCGAGGTCTTCAAGCAAAATATGCTTATAAGTAGGTTCAAGGATAACTCTGCCTGTGCCGACATAACGGGGTTTTATGCCGCTCTCACCTGTAACTTTTCCTCCGACCATGCCTCTGAGGAATCCGCCTACGCCCTGAACATTCGTGGAAACGTCAACATTTCCGGAGATCATCTGCATAGCACCTGCCTGAATGATGATACCGGAATTATTGAGGTCTGCAACGACCTGTCTTTTTCTGACACCCATTTCGCCCATGAAATAAGCCGTAGCTGCTGTCGATGAACTGACCGACAAATCCTTAACATATTCTATTACGGAAAAGCAACCTTTCTGATTGACAACTTTCCTTGCCTGTGTCTGATTAAATATATTCATTCGTACCATAAGTTTAACACCACTTTCTTTATTAAATATTTATATGCGGCAATTTGACGCTCTATTTTAAACATTTATTTCGGCAGTTTCGGTAGCCATGCTCTCATACGGTGCAAGGGCGGGCTTTACAACTTCATTAAGAAAATCTTCCGTCTGTTTCGGTGAACGTCCCACATACTTTGACGGCTCGATTTTTGCTTTGAGTTCTTCAAGAGTTACGAAAAATGCAGGATCATTTGCTATCTTCTCAAGCAAGTCGTTACTGCCGCTCGTCTTGACTTCCATAGAGTAAGTTCTGATCTTTTCATGAAGTTCCTGACGGTTGCCGCCTTTCTTGACTGCATCCATCATAATATTTTCCGTCATCATGAAAGGCAGTTCATTCATGAGATGTGCAGTGATAACTCCTTTGTAAACGACAAGTCCGTCACTGACATTCATATAAAGATTGAGTATCGCATCAACTGCAAGGAATGCTTCGGGTACACTCAAACGCTTATTTGCCGAATCGTCAAGAGTTCTCTCAAACCACTGTGTAGCCGCTGTGATATACGGATTGAGAACATCTATCATGACATATCTTGAAAGAGATGCCATTCTCTCACTTCTCATGGGATTTCTCTTATATGCCATTGCAGAAGAACCTATCTGATTTTTCTCAAACGGCTCTTCAATTTCTTTGAGATGTTGAAGAAGTCTTATATCATTGGAGAATTTTGATGCACTCTGGGCAATACCCGCAAGCACATTCAATACACGGCTGTCAAGTTTTCTTGAATATGTCTGTCCCGATACTGCAAAGCAGTCTTTATAACCCATCTTTTCAGCTATGAGTTTATCTATCTGTTTGCATTTTTCATGATCGCCCTCAAAAAGTTCAAGGAAACTTGCCTGTGTACCCGTCGTACCCTTGCAGCCAAGCAATTTCATGTTTTTGATGACATACTGAACATCTTCCAAGTCCATGAGCAGATCCTGTATCCAGAGAGTTGCACGTTTACCGACAGTCGTGGGCTGTGCAGGCTGGAAATGCGTGAATGCAAGTGTAGGAAGATCTTTATACTTGTCTGCAAATTCGGACAAAAGACGGATAGTGCTTACAAGTTTCTTTTCAACTATTTTAAGAGCCTCTGTCATGATGATAACATCTGTATTGTCGCCTACATAACATGATGTTGCACCGAGATGGATAATGCCTGCGGCTTTCGGACACTGCACACCGTAAGCATAAACGTGTGACATAACGTCATGACGAACAAGTTTTTCTCTTTGTTCGGCAACTTCATAATTTATGTCATCTGCATGGGCTTTGAGTTCGTCTATCTGTTCCTGTGTCACTTCAAGACCGAGTTCATGTTCAGCCTCTGCAAGTGCTATCCAAAGTTTCCTCCACGTTTTGAATTTCATGTCGGGAGAAAAGATATATTTCATTTCCTTATCCGCATATCTTGATGAAAGCGGTGATTCATATGTATCTCTCATTAGTAAATCCTCTTTCGGTCGGTTTTCATTGCACATTACAAATTGTACATTGCACATTGTACATTGCACATTGCACATTGCACATTGTACATTGCAAATTGTACATTGCAAATTGTACATTGCTAATTGTTTTCGTCTTTGCTTACACAAATGGGCTTGTCAAAGTCCACTCCCCCACGTTCCTTGCCTTCAAGGAATTTTTCGGGAATTTTAGTCGGATATTTACCTGAAAAACAAGCATCGCAGATACCTGCATTTTTGCAGAAAAGCATTTCATTGAGTTTATCGGGCGGCAGGAATCCCAGTGTATCGGCTCCCGTCAGTTCGCATATCTCATCAATGGTATGCTTTACCGCAATAAGCTCCCCTCTTGAAGGAATGTCCGTTCCATAGAAACACGGCCATATAAAAGGCGGTGAACTGATACGCAGGTGAACTTCCTTTGCACCTGCATTCCTGAGCATTTTCACTATTCTGTCACAGGTCGTTCCACGCACGATGGAGTCATCTATAACGACAACTCTCTTGTCCTTCAGGACAGAACAGGGATTCAGCTTCAATTTGACACTGTTTGCACGTTCCTGCTGTGTAGGCTTGATAAAAGTCCTGCCGATATAGCCGTTCTTGACGATACCCTTTTCATAGGGAATACCCGATTCTTCACTGTAGCCGATAGCCGCATCAATGCCCGATTCGGGTACGCCTATAACAATATCCGCCTCAACGGGAAATTCTCTTGCAAGTATCCTGCCGGCTTCCTTTCTTGACTGGTACACACTGATACCGTCAATTTCGGAGTCAGTCCTTGCAAAGTAGATGTACTCAAATACACAAAGGGCTTTTTTATCAGGCTTGGGACAGTGCGTTCTGATAGACTTGATGCCGTCCTCAGTGACAAGGACGATCTCACCGGGATCGATGTCTCTGACGAACTGTGCCCCGCAAGCTGCCAATGCACAGCTTTCCGATGCGAACACGACTGAATTGCCGATCTTTCCCATGCACAGTGGTCTGAATCCGTGAGGATCACGAGCCGCTATCATTTTTTTCGGACTCATTACAAGCAATGAATATGCACCGTCTATCTGTTTCATGGTATTTTCGACAGCCTTTTCGACGGAACCTGCATTTATTCTTTCCCTTGCAATGAGATAGGCTATTGCTTCGGAATCTATGGTCGTCTGAAAGATAGCACCTCTGCGTTCCAGTTCCTGCCTGATCTCATAGGCATTGGTCAGATTGCCGTTATGTGCAATGGCAAGAGTTCCTTTGACATAACGCATAACAAGCGGCTGTGAGTTTTCACGCACACTGCCGCCTGCCGTTGAATACCTGACATGAGCAATAGCCCTCTGACCTTTAAGAGTTTCGAGAACTTCGCTGTTAAAGACTTCAGTCACAAGTCCCATATTTTTATAGCTGTTGACAACACCCCTGTCATTGACCGCAATGCCGCAGCTTTCCTGACCTCTGTGCTGGAGAGCAAGAAGTCCGTTGTAGCAGGCGTATGCAGGAGCGATACTGTCATCTCCGTATATACCGAAAACACCGCACTCTTCATGCAGCTCTTCGGAAAAATATTCCTGTGGCTCAATACTCACAAGAACTCAACCCCCATCTATCAATGCATAATTCATAATTCATAATTCATAATTAAATTGCCGTTTTCAAAATCAAAATAATCATGCATTATGCATTCTTAATAATGCATAATTCATAATTCATAATGCATAATTAAATTGCCGTTTTCAAAATCAAAATAATTATGCATTATGCATTCTTAATTATGAATTATTTTCCAAGTCCTATACGTTTCATCATTTCGGCATAGGCTTCTTCAACGCCGCCGAGGTCACGTCTGAAACGGTCTTTATCGAGTTTTTCATGCGTCTTGATGTCCCAGAAACGACAGGTATCGGGTGAAATTTCGTCTGCAAGGACAATCTCGCCGTCAACAGTCTTTCCGAATTCGAGTTTGAAGTCGATAAGCTCAACGCCTACGCCTGCAAAAAATTCTACCATATATTTATTGATAGCAAGAGCCATTTTGCTGATAGTGTCGATATCCTCCCAAGTTGCCGCACCGATGGCTACAGCGTGATAAGAGTTGATAAGCGGATCGCCGAGTGCATCGTCTTTATAGGAAAATTCCAATACAGTTGTTTTAAGCTCGGTTCCTTCCTCAAGTCCAAGACGCTTTGCCATAGAGCCTGCTGCCTTGTTTCTAATGATGACCTCAAGGGGAACTATCTTTACCTGCTTTACGATAGTCTCACGGTCGCTGACCTGTTCAACATAGTGTGTATGGATACCTTTTTCTTCGAGAAGCCTGAACATGAAGTTTGACATTTTGTTATTGACAATGCCCTTGCCGACGATAGTGCCTTTTTTAAGACCGTTGAAAGCCGTTGCATCATCCTTGTACTCTACCATGCAGTAATTCGGCTCTGACATTGCATATACCTTTTTTGCCTTGCCCTCATAAAGAAGTTCTGCTTTTTCCATTTTTGAATACCCCTCTCATTAAGCTGAAAAATTTTTTTAGCAACTCGTTTCCCATTATGAAACGATTCAACTGTATTATACATCTTTATAACGATTTAAGCAAGTTTTTATGAGAAGGATTTATTTTTTTGACATTATGACCAATATTTTCTTTTATTTGTTATATATTTTTTAGATATTGCTGAAAATGCAATTTTTTTATGAACGACTTGCAAAAAACGGTTGATTTTTTGGAAAAGCTATGCTAAAATAAGCCTTGCAGTGAATGACTGTACGGTGCTTTCATGCATTATGCACCGCAATCTTTGACAATTTTTAAGGAGTGACAGTGAAAATGTCTTATGTAAGTGAACAGCTTGAAAAGCTCGCTAAGAAGAATCCCGGTCAGGAAGAATTCCTCCAGACTGCAACAGAAGTTTTGACATCTTTGGAGCCTGTATTCGAGGCTAATCCCCAGTATCAGAAGATGGCTCTTATCGAAAGGATCACAGAACCCGAAAGACAGATCATGTTCAGAGTTCCGTGGGTAGACGACAACGGAAATGTACAGGTAAATCGTGGTTTCCGTGTACAGTTCAACAGTGCACTCGGTCCGTATAAGGGCGGTCTGCGTTTCGCTCCCAATGTAAACATCAGCATCATCAAGTTCCTCGGCTTTGAGCAGATATTCAAGAACTCCCTGACAGGTCTGCCGATAGGCGGCGGCAAGGGCGGTGCAGACTTCGATCCCAATGGTAAATCAGATATGGAGATCATGAGATTCTGCCAGTCCTTCATTACAGAACTTTACAGACATATCGGTCCTAACACCGACGTTCCTGCCGGTGACCTCGGCGTAGGCGGCAGAGAGATCGGCTACATGATGGGTCAGTACAAGAGAATAAGAGATGCTTATGACGGCACACTTACAGGTAAGGGTGTAGGTTACGGCGGTCTTCTCGGCAGAGCAGAAGCTACAGGCTACGGTATCGTATTCTATGCAAGAGAAATGCTCAAATACTGCGGTGAAGAACTTGCAGGCAAGACGGCTGTTGTATCCGGCTTCGGTAATGTTGCTTGGGGTACTTGCAAAAAGCTCACAGAGCTTGGTGCAAAAGTCATCACAATTTCAGGTCCTGACGGCTATATCCTTGATGAAGACGGCGTTTCAGGCGAGAAGATCGATTATCTCCTCGAACTCAGAAGCTCAGGCAAAAACATCTGTGCTCCTTATGCAGATAAATTCCCGGGTGCTAAATTCTTCCCCGGCGAGAAGCCTTGGGGCGTTAAGGCTGACCTTTATATCCCTTGTGCTACTCAGAACGAGATCTATCTTGAAGATGCTAAGAAGATGGTAGCAAACGGCTGTAAGTTCCTCTGCGAAGGTGCTAATATGCCTACAAGAAATGAAGCTATCGAATATCTCCAGGAAAACGGCGTAGTTGTAGGTCCTTCTAAGGCTGCAAATGCAGGCGGCGTTGCTTGCTCATGCATTGAGATGGCTCAGAATGCTGAACACCTCGTATTCACTGAGGAAGAGGTTTACGCTAAACTCGAAAATATCATGGTCAACATCTTCAAGCAGAGCGTTGCAGCTTGCGAGAAATACAATCTTGGCAAGAACCTCGTTGCAGGTGCTAACATAGCAGGCTTCGTAAAAGTTGCAGAAGCTATGATGGCTCAGGGTATCGTATGATTTTCACTTCTTCATTATCTTAAATATATATATCAAAAGGCTGTGCTGTTTTTTCAGTACAGCTTTTTTTATATGCCCCCCTATCCTAAGCTTATCAATGTTGTATGAAAAAAAATCCTTGACTTTATTTTAATTGTGTGATATGCTTATTGAAGAGGTATCCGAAAATGGGAAAAGTGATTGTTATCATATCTTCAAAGGGAGGCTCAGGCGGTTCGTTCACTGCGGCAGGCTTGGGAGTGTCCCTTTCAAAAAGAGGAAAATCGGTACTTGTGATCGACTGCTGTACGGGAATGAGAAGCATAGATTTGATGCTCGGCGTTTCTGACAGGTTGGTCTTTGATTCGGGTGATGTTCTCAGCGGCGGCTGCCATATCAGCGATGCGGTCTATCCGTCGGATTTTGCAGACGGTCTTTATGTTATGCCCGCACCGTTGGAGGAGGATATATCTGTATCTGCCGAAAATCTCAAGCATCTGCTTGACACTCTTTCAGACAGCTATGAATATGTACTTGCAGACTGTCATGCAGGCGACCTTGCATACGGTCTGTCACGTTATTTCCGAACGATCATAGTCGCTCAGGCAGGACCGCTTTCCGTCAGGTGCGGCAACAGGGTATTCATGAAATGCCGTGAGCATTGTGGGAATGATATACGTCTCGTCATCAGCCGATTCGATGAGAAAGGCTTCTTCAGTTCGGCGTGTTTCAGTGACCTTGACGAAGTCATCGACAAAGTCGGTGCAAGACTCTTGGGTATCGTACCCGAAGATGAGGTGTTGGGACTTGCATTTGAGAAGGGCTTACCCCTGAAGGATAAGTCGAAGTCTGTCTATGCACTCGACAGGATCGCTGCAAGAATAGATGGTATTGATATTCCGCTTTTTTGATCCGTAATATAATCATAATTTCAGAAGGGGGAAATTATTATGAACATAGCTTTGATAGCACATGATGCTAAAAAAGAATTGATGGTACAGTTCTGTATCGCCTACTGCGGCATTCTCAGCAGGCACAATCTCTGTGCAACAGGCTCTACGGGCAAAATGATCTCAGAGGCTACCGGATTGCAGATCGCAAGATTTCTCAGCGGCTCTCAGGGCGGCGACCAACAGATCGCTGCAAGGATCGCTTTCAATGAGATCGATATGCTGATATTCCTCAGAGATCCGCTCAATCCCAAACCCCATGAACCCAATGATATGCAGATCCTCCGTCTGTGCGATATGCATAACATTCCCGTTGCCACCAATATCGCAACAGGTGAAGTTCTGATTCACGGTCTTGAGCGTGGCGACCTTGACTGGCGTGACATCGTGCGTTCATAAAAAAACATTCTTTTCTCCCTGTTCTGCCAACGGAACAGGGAATTTTTTTGAGGTGATAAAATGCGGGACATCTGGAAATATCTCAAAAATACAGACAAACCCATAATAATTTACGGCATGGGAAACGGTGCCGACAAGATAATTTCCGAACTTGAAAAACTCAACATATCCGTATATGGCATTACTGCAAGTGACGGCTTTGTCCGTGGACAGACCTTTCACGGCTTTACCGTGAAAAAACTCTCCGACTTCCCAAAAAACAGCATCATTCTTACGGCTTTCGGCTCTCAGCGTGAAGATGTTATCAGACATATACTTGACCTTTCACAGCAGTATACCGTACTCGCCCCTGACGTTCCCGTGTATGGGGACAATATTTTCAACAAGTCCTTTTACCTTGAACACAAAGACAAGATACATCAGGTATACTCTATCCTTTCAGATGACCTTTCCAAAAAAGTCCTTGCAAACGTATTACGATTCAAGCTCACGGGAAAATTACAATATCTGACCGAAATTTTCACCGACAAAGATGAAATTTTCAAAATACTCGATTTAGGCAAAAACGAAAGCTATCTTGACTTAGGTGCATACAGGGGTGACACTGTACAGGAATTTCTGCATTATACAAACGGTCACTATCAGCACATCACCGCCCTTGAACCCGATAAAAAAACCTTCCGAAAACTCAAAGAGTATGCAGGCAATTTCCCGAACACTCAGCTCTGGAACATGGGCATATGGGACAGTGACGGCTATGTGGATTTTGAAGATTCAACCGGACGAGGCTCATCAGTACAGACAACAGGCTCTCAAAAAATTGCCGTCACAAAAATTGACACCCTTTACCAAATACAAAGAGTATCATACATAAAAATCGATGTCGAAGGTGCTGAAAAGCAGGCTCTAACAGGCGGTATTTCCACTCTCAAACGTGACAAGCCAAAACTTGATCTTGCCCTGTATCACAGAAGTGAAGATATATTCACTCTCCCCCTTCTCGTCCATGAGATCGATCCCGACTATAAGATATATCTCCGACAGCACCCCCACATTCCTGNGACAGCACCCCCACATTCCTGCATGGGATTTTAACCTGTATGCAATATGAATCAACTTGGGTTCGATAAAATCATTTGTAAAGACATCATCAACAATACAAAAACCATCAACATGGGCAAATGCCCATATTGATGGTTTTTATTTTCTTCAAAAGTATATTTACTTCTGATCGGATAGTGAATCTTCGGGAAGTTCGGCTTTTGAAGAAACTTTTTTATTCCGACGTTTTATGAAGATCACCGATATGACAGCTATCACAACGGCAATAAACAATGATATTACTGCTATCCATATCCAAATAAAACTATGCTCCGATCTTGTATAGACGATCTCGCTGCCGTTTTCGGCTTCAAAAACGATATAACTGCCGTCTTTTTCATAGTCTGCACTTTTTCCCGACAAATACAGTTGTCCGCCGTCCTGTGCCTTCATGCGTATTTTCAGACTGCCCGAAAAGTCATTCACATACACTTTATATGCCGCAAGAAGTTCTGTATCTTTTGCAGCGGTAGTCTTAACAGTTTCGGCTGTCAGTATCTGACCTTCATAGAAATTTCCCTCTGCCAAAAACAGCGGTATATCTCCATTCGTTGAAATGGTAGTTTTCGGATCTTTATATTCTCCCTCAACGGTCTGGCTGTAATAGATATGTTCATTGTCAAAGTCATTCCATTTCCAGTATTGCAGACCATTTTTTTGCACTTCGGGCAATTTGTCTATTTTTCCCCCGAAAGCTACATCTATTTCAGCAACGGTCTTATTTTCCGCAATGAATGTGACGGTTATCTTCCTGAATATATCGGGAATATCATTTCTTTTCATCATATCCTGATAACTCAGAGGTTCAGCCTTGTCTTTGTATGATATGCCGTTGATACCGCCTGTGGAGTTTTCTACAAAGAAACAGTTTTCCGCCTGTCCGTCAAGACTTCCGGCTATACTTCCGATAAATTCCTCACCGCTTTCAATGAAAGAATATGCCTTGCAATCGGAGAGATATTTAGCTTTGCCTGCAATGCCGCCGACATAGCCGTTGGCATATAAAATACTGCGTGAAGATGAATTTGTGATATTTCCCATTGTCTGCCCTGCAATACCGCCGCAATATTCACCGCCCGTTACTCTTATCGTACCCGAAGCAATACAGTTATCCGTCAGACCGAAATCGGCATTGCCAACAATTCCGCCTGCATTTTGTTTTTTAGCCGTCACTTCATTTTCACTCTGACAATCCTTTATTACGGAAAATACAAGATATTTTGCATCATTCAGAAGATAGTCAGATACCTGCAATTTATCCTCAGCATCGAAGGCTATCTCAAAAGATACACTTCCCGCAATACCGCCTGCATTGGTTTCAGCGTATATTTTGCCGTAATTTCGGCAATTTTCGATTATGCTGCTGCGATAATTTCCGTCTGCGGAAACATCTGTCAGGGAGCTGACTTTTACTTGAGAAATATCCTTTGCTGTCAGTTTCAGAGTTTCCAAGAATCCCGAAAGACTTTCTTTCAAAGCCTTTGCATCTTTTTTTATCTTTTCGGAATCGGACTGCATGAGTGTTTCAAGTAATTCTGTATTTTCACCTATATTTTTTATATCTTTGTATACACTTTCGGTATCCGGCTTTTGGAGTTCCATACCTGCAATTATCTCTTCGACCGTACCCGAAAGATCATATTCCGATTCCAGATGTTCTTTTTCAAAATGCCTTTTTTCCTCAGCCCTGACAAGCCTTAATATATATATCAGTTCATTCAGGTCTATCACACGACTGTCATTCATTTGTTTTATCTGTTCAAGCAGTTCTTTTGTACGTTTATGGTCATGCCTGCTCACAGCATCCTTGATCTCTTTTATCAATTTATCGGCTGTTTGTTTGGCTTTATCGGCATCATCAGACAGTTGTCCTATTGCCGTGTCCATATCGTCAGATACCGCATTTACAGACTTTTCTATCTCATTTATCTGCTTTTTGATGTCATCGGAAGAATTGTAAGCATCTTTTTTGAGAGTTTCGATCTTACTTTTTATGTCATTGACGGAATTATTCAAACTTGAGATCTTGCTTTGTGAAAAATCCCATTGACTGTACGGTTCAGCCTGTCCGATGATCCCCCCTACATCTTTTTTGCCTATGACTTCACCATTATTGATACAATCAGTAACAATGCCGATATTTCTTCCTGCAATACCGCCCGCATTATAGCCTGTTCTGTCATATCCGACGATACCGACATTTTCACACTCTTTGATATTTCCCTGTGAAAATCCCGCAATACCGCCTATATCCGTTATATCAAGGAAATCGTCCTCCGAAATTTCGGCTATATCAAAATTTTTCAGACTAATACCGCTTTTAATGACGGGCTGTTCCGTTGAAAGAACTGTATTGTTTATCTTGCCTCTGTTGGTGCATTTATACATGAATCCGCTGCTGCTGCCCGAAATACCGCCTGTACGGTGTTCACCCGATATATCGGCGGAATTTTCGCAGTCTGTTATCATACCGGTATTCACACCTGCAATACCGCCTGTATCTTCTTTTCCGCTGACCTTGCCCGAAAAACTGCATTTTTCAATAGTACCCTGATTGTTTCCGACAATACCGCCTGTTTCCTTTGAACTGCCCGAAGATGTCACCTTTCCGCTGACAGTGAGGTTTTTTATCCTTGCGGAAACAGATGTACAGCGAATAAAACCCATTTGAGAACCGCTTTTTGAAAGACGGAAATTTTTGACGGTATATCCCTTTCCGTCGAGAGTTCCCGAAAAGTACGGGATATATTCAAAATCGGAGTCCTTCAGGTCTATGTCATTCTTCAATATGACAGTCAGATCAATGCTGTAGCTGTCGAGTTTGCATTTTTCCGCAAGTGAAATAAGGTCTTTTGCGGAAGATATTTCGATTTGTCTGCCGTAGGCGTGTACGGGCAAGACAGAAACAGATGTGAAAATTATAAAAAACGCTGTCAGAACAGATATTATTTTTTTCATTTATCGTCACCCCCAAGACTTATTTTAAATTTTGTTTTGCTGATTATCTTATCAAGCAGAACGATTATTTGCGGAAGAACTGTCAATACAAGTATAACGGAAATTAAAGCTCCTCTGCCGACAGCGAGACCGATATGACCGATATAAACATCGCTCACCCTCATGGATATTAAGAATCCCGCCATTGTCAGAATAGTACCCGATGTGAGAATGGTCGGAAAACTCTCATTGACTGCCAAAGACATAGCTTGTTTTTTGTCAAATTTATTTCTGAGTTCCTGATAGTGATTCATGATAACTATAGCGTAATCTATTGTAGCACCCATTTGTATAGCGGATACTATCATGTTGGTGACGAATGAACTTGTGATATTCATTAAATAGGGGAATGAGAAATTTATCCATATACTTCCCTGAATGACGAATACAAGCAATACAGAACCTGCCACACTCTTGAAAGTCAACAGTAATATCACGAGTACAAAGGCGATAGTTAACAAATTTATTTTTGTACTGTCGCTGTTGAAGGTGTCGGCAAGATCTCTTGCACTGGTTATCTCGCCTATGACAAGTACCTTTTTATCGCTGTTTTCATAATATTTCTTTGCAGTTTCCCTGATAGAGTCAACAAGTTCTGTACTTGTCTTTCCCTCGACGGGAACGGCTGCCGAAATGATTATTCTGTCGTAATTTTCGCCTTGAAGCTGGTCTATTCCGAGCATAAGACTGTTTCTCAATGAATCCATAGTTTCCTGTTTTTCATCATCGAGATTTATAAGTCCCTCGTCAGACTTATCAAAAAGATACAGAAACATATCTATCAAAGGCACTTCATAATCTTCGGCACTCTTGAAAATACCCTGATATTGATGATGTTCCACGCCGTATGCCTGATACAGCAAAGTAGCTTCTTCAAGGTCTATATCAATGAGTTCGGCAAACATCCTCGGTGTATAGCGGTCTGTCAGGACTTTTCCCTGTTCAGCCTCGATATTCGCAAGACCTGTTATAGTTTTGATATGATCCATTTTTTCTATCTCTTTGATGATGGCTTTTTCGGCATCATAGTTTCCGCTCGGAACTATCAGGGCTATCTGAGTGGAATCATCAAATGTATCTGTAATTTTGTGCATGGTCGCACGGCTTTCGGAATATATCAATTCATTGATGGTACTGTCGGCAAAAGCATAATTTGTTTTTGATGAAAAATATATCGACATGGGTATTATCACTATGAATACCCATACAAAACAGTATTTTGATTTTGTAAGGAATCTGCCCCATTTTTCTATATTGGGAACGTGATTTCTGTGAGCGGTCTTTTTGAGCATTTTCGGGAACATGAGTATAAGTCCCGGCATGAGAAGTAAAACGGAAAGGATACTGAAAATAATTCCCTTTGTGAGAACCACGCCCAAGTCATAACCCAATCGGAAGTGCATCATGGTAAGTGCCAGCAAGCCCGAAATTGTTGTAAGACTTGATGAAGATATTTCTATAATGCCTTTGGAAAGGGCTTCAATAAGAGCGGCTTTTTCGGTAGGCTGTCTGAGGACTTCATCCTGATACCTGTGTATGAGAATGATGGAATAGTCTATGGCAAGGGCAAGCTGTAAAATAACGGCAATGGAATTTGTTATAGATGAAATAGTTCCTAAAAGATAGTTTGTTCCCATATTGAGAACTGCCGCAAATATAAAGACTATACCGAAAATTACGACTTCAAAATAACTTCTTGACGTAAAAAGCAGAACGAATACAATAACACTTACCGCCAAAAGAAGTACACCGCCCATTTCTTCAGCGACCTGTGCGGAATAATTTTCGCCTATGTCGGAAGATACATAAACATCATAGTCTTTCAGACCGTCCTTTATTTCTGACAGGGCATAAACTATCTTTTCATTGTCACTCGTACCGTCAAAAGAAACGGAGATCAATGCAGATGAATCAACATAATGCGACGGGCTGTCATCAAGAGTGACGGTAGTTACATGATCCATATTTTCTATTTGTGCAGCCAATTTTTCAGCGGTCTCATAGGTGATATTCGAGATCATTATATTAGCCGTACCGTATGTGATGAATTCATCTTCCATGACGGTCAATCCCTGACGAGTTTCGGTATCTTCCGGCAAAAATGCCGTTATATCTTCATTTACCTTAACTTTTGAGATGGACATTCCGCAGTAGAGTGCCGCCGCAAGAAATATCGCCATTATGAAAAAACGATATTTGACGATAGCTGAGGCTATCGTTTTCATAATACTGTCCTTGTCTTTGAGATTTTTCAGTTTATCCATTGAGTACCCTCCGTTTAAACATCTGTTTAAATCTTGACAGATGTTGAAATTTAGACTATACTATATTATAGTTACAATGATATGCATAGTCAACAGACAATATCTTGAATAATGTCTATTTTTCAACATAAATAGCCATAAGTGTTTAAAAGGAGGATTTTTTAATGAACAAGAGCGGAGATAAAAACAGAAGTGTCCGCAATACAAAAAGACGTTTGCGAGAGGCACTTCTGACTTTACTTCAGAAAAAACCCGTCAATGAAATATCCGTAAAGGAGCTTTCGGAATTGGCTGATGTGAACAGGGGAACTTTTTACTTTCACTATTCTGATGTATATGATATGCTTTATCAGATAGAAGACGAGTTTTTCAGGGAGTTTGAAACGGTACTCAATTCCTCTGAATTGGGGTATAAAATGGACATTCACAGATCTCTCGTGAAAATATTTTCATTTCTCGGAGAAAATCATAATATGTGCAGTATTTTTTTCAGTGAGAACAATGATATGAAGTTCTTCAATAAAATAAAGGCATTAGTCAACGAACATCTTTGCAGTTTATGGAAACACACGGATATAACTCTAAACGAAGTAAGAATGGATATGTATAATGCTTTTATCGTGAACGGCTGTGCAGGTATCATGCAAAGATGGCTCGCTGACGGTCTGAAAGAAACACCTGATGAAATTGCTGTTCTTGTTTCCTCGATCATCAACGGTATCCTCAAGACCGGTCTGTCACTTCATATCTGACATTGATATTTCAAATTCACATAAAAAAATGGCTGAACGGTTCAAAGACCATTCAGCCACTTTCATTATTGGTTAAGAAGAATCAACTCAAATTATTTAGCAGAAGCTTTCTTTGTCATAACAACTGCAACGCCGAGTGAAGCGAGAACTACAGCAGCGAGTGCTGCAGCAGATGTAGCGTCACCTGTGGGAACAGAAGATGTATCTGTCTGAGTTTCAGAAGCAACTGTTGAAGTTTCATCTTTTGAAGCTGTACCTGTTGCATTTGTATTGCTGTCAGGAGCTTCAGCCTCTTTAGAAGGCTCTTCTACCTTAGAGGGCTCTTCTGAAGCAGCGGGAGCTGCTGTTTCCTTTACCTTGTAGTATACGTTGAGGTACATATAGTCATCGTCGCCTGCTTCAGCGTAAGAATCGGGATTCTCAAGAGCTGCGGGAGCGGGGTTCTTGATGTCGAAGTAAACTGTGAAAGTGATAGGCTGACCTGCAACAGCTTCCTTTACAGGAACATTGGACTGGCTGTTCCAGCAACGGTCATGCAGAGGCTCATAGTTGCCCCAGCTATCTGTCCACTCGCCGTCAAGACGTACTTTGAACTGGAGATAGCTCTCGCCTGTGTCAACGTCATCAACGCTCCAAGGCTTTATCATTTCTTCTGTTACTTCTGCGATCTCTACAACGCCTTCATAAACGCCGTCACCGTCTGCATCTGTCAGTTCAACGTCCTCAGACCAACCGTTAAATCCGCCTGTAACGCCTACTTTGTGGTTCGGAATATCAGACGATGCTGTGATCTCAGCAGATACGCTCATAGCTGTTGCGGCTGCTACAGTAGCAACCAATACTGATGACAGAGCTACACTCAAAACTTTTGACTTTCTCATTGTAGTAAATCCTCCTAAACAATGTAAAAAATTTTTTGAAACTCCCTTATGTACAAGTTTCATTACCATGTATTATACTATGGTTTTCCAAAAAAATCAAGAGTATTTAATAATTTTAGCTTTTAAAAAAAGTGCTAAATAAGGCATTTTTATCATAAAAATCTTCCAAAAACAGCCCCATTATAAATACACTTTTTAACAGTTGTATCAATATTGTTACTGTTCGATCTATTTTTCCATTATTTATCTTTTACTCTGACTGCTTCCTCATCTTCATGACGTATCTGAGCTCTTTTTATTTTACCGCCGATGGTCTTGGGGAGTTCGTCCACGAACTCTATCACTCTCGGATACTTATATGGAGCAGTTGACTTTTTCACATGGTTCTGCAATTCTTTTACAAGTTCATCACTCGGCTTGTAGTTCTTTTTAAGAACTATAGTAGCCTTAACGACCTGTCCACGCACAGGATCGGGTACACCCGTTATGGCACACTCAACTACCGCATCATGCTCCAACAAGGCACTTTCCACTTCAAAAGGTCCTATCCTGTAACCCGAACACTTGATAACATCGTCATTTCTGCCGACAAACCAGTAATAACCCTCTCTGTCACGCCATGCCATGTCACAGGTATTGTAATAGTCACCCAACAGGAGTTTATCCGTCATTTCCTGATTAAGATAATATCCCGTAAACAAGCCTGTCGGCGGATTGTGCTTCACGTCCATGACACATATAGAGCCTTCTTCGCCCACACCGACTTCTTTTCCGTCACTGTCAAGCAGTTTTATGTCATACAAAGGTGACGGTTTGCCTGTCGAGCCTATTTTTATATCATCCCATTGAAAATCAGCCAAAAGGACTGTTCCCTCTGTCTGACCGAAGCCCTGATATATATTGTGTCCCGTAAACTTGAACCACTTGGAATTCACTTCGGGATTAAGGGGTTCACCTGCCGTTGTCCAGTGCTGGATCGACGACAGATCATAACTTGCAACATCCTCCAAAAGCATGAATCTGTACATTGTCGGAGGGGCACAAAAAGTTGTCAGCTTATACTGTGACATCTTTTCCAACAGCTTTGCAGGCACAAATTTATCCATGTCATATGCAAATATGACTGCACCGCATATCCATTGACCGTAAATTTTTCCCCAGCCGAACTTAGCCCAACCTGAATCCGTAACACTCATATGCAGTTTATCTTCCTGCACCTGATGCCAGTATTTTGCTGTAACGATATGTCCGAGAGGATGAGAAAAGCTGTGCTGAACCATCTTCGGCATACCTGTCGTACCCGATGTGAAATATACTATCATTATATCAGTGCTTTTATTAGCCTCATCACCTGTGGGACGGTCAAACTTATCCGAACATTTCTCTATCTCATCTTCAAAGTACAGCCAGCCCTCACGCTTTTCACCGACAACTATGTGATATTTAAGTGTCTCAAGCTCAGGGATAGATCTTTCCACCTGTGTTACAACAAAATCATCATTCACGCATACGATGGCTTTTGCTTTGGCGGCGTTGGCACGATATACTATATCTTTTTTGGTAAGCTGCAAAGTACCCGGTATCATTATCGCTCCCAATTTATGCAGAGCTACCGCACATACCCAGTATTCCCATCTTCTACGCATTATCAGCATGACGACATCACCTTTTTTGATGCCGAGCGACTTGAAATAATTTGCAGCCCTGTTGGAAAGGCGGCTTATATCGCTGAAAGTGAATATTTTTTCCTCGCCGTGATCGTTGCACCAAACCAGTGCTTTTTTATTTTCGTCCTGTTGTGCCCATGCATCCACTATGTCAAAACCGAAATTGAAGTTTTCGGGAACATTTACTCTGTAATTTTTCTTGAAGTCCTCGTAGGAATCAAATTCGATTCTCGGCAAAAACCTGTCCAGCAGCATATCTTTCAGACTCCTTTTCTTATACATGGAATTTTTTTCAACTGTTCTGAAAAATATAATAGCACAGCAAAAAAACACTGTCAAGCCAATTTTCTTGAAAGAGATGTGATTTGACCAAAAAAATTCCTGTCGGATATGTCTCCTCCAATGAACTGCCCGTTCCATGAAATCAGGTGCAGGACTGTACTTTCATCAGTGTCAAATGTATACAGAATACACTCCTCACCCTTGAAGCGTGATAAGTCCATACCTATATCAAGCTGAAGTGCATTGTAATTTTCATATACTTCATTAAAATTTACAGGTATTCGTATATTCTGACTTTTGCAAGGCTCACTGACGGATATACCGAAAATCTCCGCAAGTTTTTTCATATCCTCCGAACTTTCAAGAGAGGTGCTGTATGTTTCTCCCCCGTATTCCGCAAAGGCTTTTCTACGCCCGTCAAACGAATATATAAAAGACATCACAACTCCTATAAATGCACTGCATACGCATATAAAAAGCAATTTTTTATGCAAATTTCTCTCCCCCGAACATGAATATTTCAAACGTGCCTGTACAATAATAATCAGGCGAGGTGTGAATTATGATAAGAAAAAGAGATATGTCCGATGATACAATGACATTCGGAACAGGCGTGCCGATAGACATTCTCGGAAAAGATATTCCTCCGTATATGGAACACCGTGCATTGCCGTCACAGTTCTACACAATGTCACATCCCATCGGCTGTGAGTTCATCAAAAACACTTTTGAAAACAAAACCGATGATAAAACAAGATCATGACTTGAACGGCAGATATTTTTATATCTGCCAAATTATACATATTCAAAAAAAATTCCATAACTCATTGAAAATCGTTATTCAATGTGGTAGAATAGTTTTGTATAAATTTTTTTCAAGACAGGAGTGTATAACTTATGAGCAAGCGTTTGCTTAAAAAGGCATTGAGTATCTCTCTGACAGGTGCGATGGCTGTTACAGCGTTCTCATGTGCAGGAGCATTCATGACAAGTGCCAATGCCGTAATTGATGAATACGGTCTTGTAGACGACATTCAGGACGGTGCTATCCTGCACTGCTTTGACTGGAAGTATACGGACATCATCGCTGACCTCGAAAACATCGCAAAGGCAGGTTTTTCGGCAATTCAGACTTCTCCTGTTCAGCCCTCTGAGGGTGTAGGTGCATGGTACTGGCTCTATCAGCCGTTGGGATTTACTGTCGGCACTAATGAACTCGGTACTCCCGAAGAACTCAAAGAACTCTGTGAAGCCGCCCATGATTACGGCATTAAAGTTGTCGTTGACGTTGTCGCAAACCACCTTGCAGGCAATCATGACAATATTCAGGAAGACCTCAAACCCGATGAATACTGGCATACAGAGGGTGCTATCAAGAACTACAACGACCGTTATGACATTACTCACGGTCAGCTTGATATGCCCGACCTCAACTCAGAAAACGAATATGTACAGGAAGTTGTAGCCGACTATGTGAAAGCACTGAAAAATCTCGGTGTTGACGGTATCCGTTGGGACGCTGCAAAACATATAGGCTTGCCGAGTGAGGGCTGTAATTTCTGGAGTGCCGTTACACAAGAGGGCTTGTATAACTATGGTGAAATTCTCACAGGTCCTACCGACAAGGGCAGCGAAGATCTGATGAAAGAATATACGGATTATATTTCCGTTACAGACAGTTCCTATGCGACCGATCTGGTAAGAGCTTTCAACAAGGGTAAGGCTCCCACATCAGACGGCAACTGGGTAAAAAGAGGTATTGACAAAAATAAACTCGTATACTGGGGCGAAAGCCACGATACATATTCCAACGGTGAAGGCAAAGATACAAATGCTGTTTCACAAGATGTCATTGACCGTGCATACGCCGTAGCCGCTGCACAAAGTGATGCTGCTGTATTGTATTTGTCCCGTCCTTTCGCAACCGCCCGTGACAGTATCCGTATAGGCGTTAAGGGCAGCACTCACTATATGGCTCCCGAAATTGCCGCTGTAAACCATTTCCATAATGCTATGATCGGCAAGGCTGATGCTTACGGTGTTTCGGATAATTGTGCAGTTATCACCCGTGAAAACGGCGGTGCTGTTATCGTATGCGGAGATTCCACCGGTAAATATTCCGTTGAAAATGTCAACGGCTATGTTCCCGCAGGCACTTACAAAGATGAAGTTACAGGCAACGAGTTCATCGTTACCGATACGACTATCACAGGTGAAATCGGCGGAAAAGGTATTGCCGTTATATATAACTCTGAATTTGTAAGCAAAGTTTTCTGCGATACCGACAGCGATACTTCTTTCACAGATCATATGCTTGTTACACTTATGGCCGTAGATATGGAGTTCCCGGTATCATTCGAGGTCACCGACGGTGAAAATACATGGGAAGATTATATTATGCAAGATTTCATTGAGATTCCTATTGGCAAACGAATTGATGATATTGGTGTAGACCTCAACGACAATTCCACTGTTACCCTTACCATCTCAGGCACAGGTAAAAATGGTAAAGACGTTTCCATGACATACACATATTATAAACTTGCTTCAAGACAATTCCCTGAAATCACGGACGGCGGTATCATCTATGACAACACAGCAACAGGTTGGGAAGATGTAAACATCTATGTCTATGATGAAAGCGGTGCTGAAACCATTACAAACGGTGCATGGCCGGGCGTTAAAATGACAAAAGAAGCTGACGACTATTTCAGCTATCAGCTCCCCGAACAGTTTGCAGAATGTAAACATATCATGGTCATCTTCAACAACAACGGTAAAGACCAGATACCCGGTGCTATGCAGGCAGGCTTGACAATGGCTTACACAGACCAAAAACTTTATGACGGTACAAAATGGGTACATCTTGCAGGCGAAATACAGCAAGAAGAACCCGTTGAAAAAACAAAATACGGTATTGTCGGCAGCATGACAGATTGGAACTCAGACTTCCCGATGTATGAAACAGAAAAGGGTGTATATGTCGGCAAAACTAAGGAACTTGCAGCAGGTGAATATCAGTTCAAAGTTCGTGCAGACGGTGCTTGGGACGAAAATTACGGTGAATATGAGCCCGAATATGACCGCACTTTCGACAGTCAGACCAATATCAGAGCACATCTTGATGACAAAGGCTATATCTATGTAAAACTCGATACAACCACAGATGATGAAATCACATGGGGCGTAAGTTATGCAGTCGTATACGGTGACGGCGAGCCTGAATGGATATTCACGGGCAAACCCTCAGAAGAACCCGAACCCGTATTGTCACCGTACTATGCTGTAATTAAAAACGCTGACGGCGAACCTGTTGAAGTTTTCATGTATGATGGAAATGACAACACATATTCCGTTACAACAGATGTTCTCCCTGCCGGCACTTATGAACTGCTGGTTCGTGACTCCAAAGATTCCGAAAATTTCTTAGGTCTTTATGACAAGGAAAAAGAAACAAATATCAATACAACTTCCGCTATACTTGTGCTTACAGAACCCTCCGCTATCTATGTGGAACTTTCTCCGCAAGAATTGTATGACGGTTTGTATCTTGCATACGCAACCGTAGCAAGTGACGGCACTCACATAGGTTATACAAGGTCTGCTCCTTCTTCCTACGATCCCAAAGATGATGATCAACAGTCCTCAGAGCCTGAGCAATCCTCAAAGCCTGAACAATCCACAGACACCGAAGAACCTTCAAAGGTTGATGAGCCTTCAAATGCCGAGTCGCAGCAGGGAAGTAATAACAGCCCCGACAGCAACAACACTAACAACAATACAAATACAAACACGAATACCAATACAAATAACAACGTCAACACAGGCGACAGCACACCTTTTATAGCTGTTACACTTGCAGGACTGCTTTCAGCGGCAGTTGTATTCTTCACTTCAAGAAAAAAGACTGAAAAATAATATCCCGTAAAAAAACATATCAGCGTTGAGAAGTAAAATTCCCAACGCTGATTTTTTATTTGTCTATGTACATGGAGATGTCAAATGCTTTAACGGAGTGTGTCAATGCACCGACAGAAATTATATCAACACCGCTTTCTGCAACGGCTCTGAGAGTTTCATCTGTAATGCCTCCCGATGCTTCCAATATTGCACGTCCGTTTGTTATCTCAACGGCTTTTTTCATGAGTTCGGGTGACATATTGTCAAGCATGATTATATCAGCCTTTGCATTGAGAGCTTCCTGCAATTCATCTAAATTACGAGTTTCAACTTCAATTTTCGTCATGTGACCTATCTTTGAACGTAATTTTGTAATTGCATTTGTAATACCGCCTGCTGCATCAATGTGATTATCTTTAAGCATTGCAGCATCCGACAGGTTATAACGATGATTTTTGGCACCGCCCGTCATAACGGCATATTTCTGCAAAGGACGAAGTCCCGGCAAAGTCTTTCTTGTGTCGGCGATACTTGCATTAGTGCCTTCAACGATCTTTGCATATTTATTTGCGGCTGTCGATATACCGCTCATGTGCTGAATGAGATTCAATGCTGTTCTCTCCCCTTTCAGCAAAACGGCTGTCTTGCCTTTGAGAGTGAGAATTACATCACCTTTTTTAACTTCTTCACCGTCTTTTTTGAGTATCTCGAAAGACACGTTTTCATCAAGTATTTGAAAAACTCTTACAGCTATTTCCGTACCGCATACGATACCGTCTGCTTTGGAAACAAATCTTGCGGTTCCGTCCTGTTCGGCGGGAATGAGATGATCTGTCGTAACATCACAGTAATTTATATCTTCCAAAAGTGCCGTTTTTATGATATTGTCAACGTATATTTTATTTAGTATCATTGTCGATATCCTCCTGTAAAACGATGCAGGCAACCGTTGCAAGACTTCTTGCCTCCACAAAATCCTGATTGACAGTGTAACCGCCGTTGTTGATGGTGTCAAGAATTTCCTTTGAGCGTTTCAGACCGTCAGGTACAGCTTCGGGCTTCGGAATGACAAAGTGACAATCCTGCATGATCTTTCTTATCTCTGTACGGAAGCCGTGAGGAAGTTCCTTACCGTTCAGATCTTCATGATCGGGGAAGTCACCGAAAGATGCATTATTTTCAGTTGCAAGACGTTTTGTGATGTCGTTGGCAGCTCGGCGTGAGAATACCAATGCTTCAAGCAAAGAATTGCTTGCAAGTCTGTTTGCACCGTGTACACCCGTATGTGAACATTCACCGGCGGCATAAAGCCTGTCAACAGTGGAACGTGCATATAAATCTACATCTATACCGCCCATGAGATAGTGCTGACATGGGAAAACAGGTATCCATTGTTTTGTAATGTCGATGTTTTCTTCAAGAAGATGGGACTTAAGAACATCGCGCTCCACATCAATTCAATTGGATGCCCTGCCTGCAGGAGCAAGTATAACGAGATACTCAAGGATCATTTCAGACCTCACGTAGGTACTATGTGTGAGGACTGCCAGGCAAGATTCGAGAAGAATCCTTTGCGCATGATCGACTGCAAGATCGACATTGACGATGACGGCAGCATCTTCATCG
>CADCCP010000040.1:0-13040 GCA_902800005.1 uncultured Ruminococcus sp.
CGTTGTGTTTTATTTCGTGGGTTCATTTGAACAATTCGTCTGTAATATGCAAAAAGCGGAAATCAACGATGATTGCTCATTGCACATTGCTAATTGCTAATTGTTTTACCTTTCCCATAGGGGCAAAATAAAAAACACCCTCTGAGTTTGTAATTAACTCGGAGGGATTTTTTTGTTGACTTTTTGAGTGCTAAAATAGATAATTTACGACTAAAAATATCAAAAAATTTATGAATATTGATTGTAAAGTTAAGGTTTTGTGATATAATATAGTAAAGTCAAATGAAAAGGATGTGATAAAGCATGAAAAGAGTGATAGCAAGGCTGTTGACGGTGGCGGTGTTGTTGATGACGTTGACAGCGATATGCAGTATTACGGCAAATGCGGAGTCGCTGTATATCCGAAAGATCGTGTCGGTGGTGTATGACGATTCGGGCAGTATGCACGGTGAGGACAAGTGGGCGTATGCAAATTACGCCATGCAGACATTTTGCGGTATGCTCAACAGTGAAGACCAGCTTTATGTGACCTATATGCAGGCGGCTAAAACTGTTCCCGATTACGAGCCAGAAAAAATTGACCTGTCCCCGACGGGCATACAGAACTCCATTGACACCGTTAAAAATCATTCCGACCATTCGTCAACGCCTTACAAGGCGGTTGAAATTGCTTTTGACAAGCTGAAAAAAGTGGAAGATTCAAACCCAAACACTCAGTATTGGCTTATCATTCTTACAGACGGAACTTTTGACCGTGACGAGTATATCCATAACCCCGATAAATCCGATGAACTGACGGATTACTTTGAAAGTTATGTATCGGAAACGATGTTCAACGGCACAAATCCGCAAGTAACGTATTTTGCGATAGGAAGTGATGCCTTGAAAGTGCCTGCACAGGAAGACAAGGGATTGTATACATATTCCTGTTCGCAGGCCTCCGAGATAGTCGAAACCATGTCGGATATTGCAGACCGTGTTTCAGGCAGAACAAGGCTTGATAAAAGTGATATGAAGCTGCTTGATGAAAAGACGGTGCAAATATCTTCAGCGATACCGCTTTTAAATATAGCGGTGCTTTCACAGGAAACAGATGCTAAAATCATAAATGCCAATTACAGCAATGAAACGGATATTCCCGTCAGCAGATATGCCGCCCTTGATTTTCGTGAATATAACAGTCATATCCATGATGAACTGATAGGAAATGCGTATTTGTTGGGAGATTCAAAGAGTGTCATAGGTTCGGGCACTTATGAAATAAAGTTTGATAAAGCCGTATCACTTGATGACTTGGTATTTTTGTTTGAGCCGGCACTGGAAATGAGAGTGAATATTTCCGTGAACGGTCAAAAAATCGACAATTCCGAATTGAAAAACACCTCAGCCGGTGATAAGATCAGCGTTTCATGCGGTATTTATGAGATGAATACCGAAAATGAGATAAATTCCGATTTATTGCCCGAAAATACAAGCTATGACATTTACATTTACGAGGACGGCAATATTTCCGAACACATCAGCGGAAAGGATATGCAGTTGAAAGACTATGAATTGAAGAATATCGAAACAAAGCTTGTAGCCTCTGCAAAGATAGAGAATTTCAATCCGATAGAGTATACAAAGAAATTCACACCCGGAAAATACATTCCGAAAGTATATACAATATCGGCTGAATGGGATAACGGTGTGAGAAGTATAAAATATGATGATGTTGTCGGAAATAAAGATGTAAAGCTGAAATTCACGGTAAGTTTGAATGGTGAGGTGATGACGAACCCCGAAGAGATAAAATTACTTTCACCCAAAATCGAAGTATCACCTGACGGAAACGACGGTGATATAAATATCGAGTCTGACGGCACTATCACATATACACCGAACAAAGCACCGTCTGTATCGGTCAATGCGGATAATATGAATGTCGAAGTGACCTGTACGATAAGTGACGGCACATCTGCAAAAGAGAGTTATAATGTTTTGATGGCGGATTATCAGGTTTTCGGTAAAGATGCAGAACATTCTGTCAGAAAAAATGAATTGTTCGGCAACAAGACGGGCGTTTCGTTTTACATCACGAAAGACGGTGTAAAACTTGATAAATCGCAGGTTGAAAGCGGTATATCAACTTTGATAAATAATGAATACAAGCACTTGAAACTTGATGTTAAAGTTGATGATGACGGCACAATAAACTGCATACCGAAAGACGAAAATGAAAGGGAATATAATTTCCTTACATGGTGGGGCAACTGGTGGTATTATTTCGGTTTGGAAAGTGCGGATATGACGATAACACTTTCACATGATTACGGCACGGCAAATGCTGAAATTGATGTTATCGGAGCGGATATGGGTTATATAGTCGGCTGGGTGGCTGCACCTCTGGCAACGGAAATTATTTTACTTGCATTGGTAACAGCCTACATTACAAGATACGTAACAAAGCCGAGATTTTCAAAAAAGGCGGCTCTTTATGTAGGTACGATCACATTTTCAGACACGGGACTCGGTACACATCTTTTAACGCTGAAAAAGCATAAACTCAGACAATATAATCGTTTTAAAAATCTTTGGAATCCGTTTAAACCTCTTACAGTGAGTGTCGGCGGAATATCCGTTTCGGCGGAAAAGAATAATCGTATCAAGTGCAGAGAAAAATTTCCGTGGTTCATGGAAAGTGAATTGAAGTCGGAACAGATCGACGGAGATATTGACCACCCCGAAAAAATATGTGATAAGATAAAATCGCTGGCGGAGAATTATATTGAAGTCAGGGAAATCGAGCCTTCCAATATCAGAGGTGAGGGTGACAGAGTGATAAAAATGAACAGTCTTGTTTATTACTGTGTCAAGGCACAGGCTGAATATGGAGAGGGCGAATTTGCCAAAGAGGCAAGAAGAATAAATTCGGCAAAGATATTTTGCTATACAAGTGATAAAAATTAAAAGGAGGATAAAATTATGGCACAGGTACTTTTGATAGGTTTGGGAGGAACAGGAAGCAGAATTGTAAACAGCGTTGTCAAAGATCTGCAGAAAGCGGCAAAGAGAAAGCACAAGAAGTTTTCGACAGATGACGGTAAAATGGCATTTGCAGTTCTTGACACAAATATGAATGATGTCGGTGAGATAAATAGATCACATACGGGTATCAAAAACATTTCTACCAGCAGTGAAAAGAAAATCAAGGACTATATTTCACAGTATTCCTATATGGGCATATCGAAATGGATGCCGCTTTCAAGAACGCTTGATGAAGAAAGCATGATAGACGGAGCGTCACAGATGAGAGCAAAATCCCGTTTGGCACTGCTTGACACGATAGAAAGCCACAGAATAGACGAACTCAAAAATGCCGTTCAGACCATGATAGAAAACAGGGAACTCGGTCAGAAAGTCAGAGTTATGATAGTATCCTCTCTTGCAGGCGGTACAGGTTCGGGAATGTTCATTCAGACAGCTATATGGATACGTCAATTTCTTGATGAACACAATTTTGAATCGACGATAAGAGGAATTTTGGTACTGCCTGATATCTTTGTCAGTACGCTGAACGACATAAAGACAAGCGTTACGGAAAAGGAAAGTTTGTATGCCAATGCCTATGGTGCTATCAGGGAATTGAATACCATTACAAAGATAAAAACAAAGAATTTCAAGCCTCTTGTACCGATAAAAATAGACGATATTTTTGACAGCGAAAATCCGGAATTGGACGGTAAACCTGTATTTGACTATGCGTTTTTGATAGATGACGTTACGGAAAACGGAAATACCATGCAAACTCTCGATGAATATGAAAGATTTATTTCAAAGATGATATATATGCAGCTTTATGCACCGATGAAAACAAATCTCTATTCCGAAGAAGACAATCTGTTCAGGATATTCCAGAGATGTGACGAACCCGTTTTCGGTTCATGCGGAACGGCAAGGGCTCTTTATCCGACGGAATCAGTGTTGAATTACTGTGCATTGAGGGCATCTCAGGAAGCCGTTTCATCGGGCTGGCTCAAAATAGACAGCAAGATAGAACGCATGAAGGCCGAACAAAGCAAGCGTGAAAAAGAGGGTTATAATCCCGAAAAGATAAATGTGAAAGCGGAATATCTCCGTATATTTGATGATGAAATTTCAAAACAGGGAACTCAGGTAGGTTCAAATCGTTTGTTTGTGTCCATAAAAAATGATGTTAAAGAACGCATTGTCAAAGAAATGAACGGTAAACCCGTCACAGAATACAAGGACAAAACATTCTGCTTTATCGAAAAACTGGATAAATACATAAAAGAAACTGTGCAGTCGGATTATAAAGCGGTTCTTTCAAGTGTCAATGTTTCGTCAAGGCTGGAAGATATGACGGAGATAAGTGAAGCGGAAGAAATGGTGCAGTCAACGGAAATGGCGGTCAATGCCCTTGTCAAAAAATTCGATCAGGACATTCCCAAAAAAGCCGGACTTCTTCTCAGCAGGGTATTCAGTGATGATATGGGTGATGTCAATGCAAGAAATGAGCTTTCTATATTCGGATTTCTCACTTGCAGGGACGAAAATGACAGCAGTAAATTTGTACATCCGCTGGCGGCAAGGTATCTTTTGTATAAACTTTTGGTTGAACTCAACAGGAAAAAAACGCAGATCGTTATGAAAAGCTCCCGTGCAGATGCGATAAAGGGATACAAGGGTGAAGAAAATCCCGTCAGCTTTGATTACAAGGGTACAAAAAGGACTTTTGAAGAAACACCTCTGGAATACATCAGAGCAAAAAAATCATTCTTTGAAAGCGAACAGAAATTTGTTTCAGACTTTGTTAAAAAGTATGCGGAATATAATGCTAATCAGTATAACCTTTGTGAAAAGTACGGTGTACAGCTTCTGACATTCAATCTTTACTGTATGCTGACGGAAAGACTTGAATTTCTGATAAGAGAAATTGAGGGCTTTTTCAAAAATCTGAATAAAGTGACGAATACTCTTAAAAAGAGTATTGCAAGGAATGTTGACGAAACTTCCAAAGTGACCGACAGAACTATATATGTATATGCCTCTGAGGAAAACAAAGAGAAAATGTATCAGGAACTCAAGGGAGAATGTGACGAGAATAACAGAGAGATCAATGACATTGTATTGAGAAATCTTTACGGACGTTTCTGTGCGGAACTCAACGGCGATTCTAAAGAAAATGCACCGTACAGGGATAAAAGTGTTATTGACAGCTTTGCGGTGAATGTCGTTAAAACATATAGAGAGGACTTACTGAAACACAACAGAACCGCCATTGACCTTGACCTTTATACCGCACTGACTATGCAGGTCGATGCCGAATTGGAATCCGAACAGTCACAGCATACGGAATCGGATATTCTTGACGTTGACCTTGAAGAAGATAAGATACTTTCGGAAAATGCAAAGCAGGCTGTTTATGACAGGGAAATGAAAAAATTATGTGACCGTTTGAGAAGTCTTGCAGCACCGTGTCTGAGGAGCAGCAATGAACAGCCTGACAATCCGAATGAAAATCTTAGTGACAATACACCGGTCGACTATGAAGAACCGAATTTCAATCTTTCTCTGCCTACGAAAAAACACAAGGCATTCTGGGGTTTCAATAAAGTTATTGCCGATAAATATCCGGCTTTGGCAAATACTCTCGGTGTCAATATAGGTCAACAGCAGAATGATGCGTATGACATAAATGAATTGAATTGTTATCGTGCAGTTTACGGAGTTATGGCAAAGTATATCCCGAAGCTGAACGAAACGGCAAAGGCGGATTATTTCAAAAACTACTATAATGTAGTGAACAGAATGACACTGAGAGTTGTGAACGGTCAGGACGATGCTTTGATGGATACACCGCATATTGACAAAACATGGCATTATGTCCTTCCCTACGTTACAGCCGAAAGACAGATGAAAGAGGAAAACAAATTCTACAAAAGTTTTTGGATGGCTCTTGCATACAATCATATCAGCCTCAATTCAAGAGGTGAATTTCAGATCAATGTCAGAAAAAGAAAGTCAACCGGAGGTGAATATACCGATACTGAACTTATTATGTATAACGGCAGAACGATAGACTTGAAACATATCGGAAATTTGCTCAAAGCATTGAGGATCGATCCGAAGTTTATCCTTGAAACACAGAGGACTCTTGAAAATTATCTTGAAATGGACATTCGCCTTGACAGAGAGGATTATGACAAATTGGCGATACTTTCGGGATTTGAACGTAAAAATCACAGTGACAATTCAACATACAGAGAGGGCGGACTTGCTTCATCAGGCTTTACAAATGCAGTTTCCATTATTTCAAAGTATGACAGTCAGCCTATCAAAAACAATGCAATAACTGCTACTCTTTCCGATTCCCTTGTTGACCTGATAAGAGATGTTATCTCAGATGATTTTGCCGAAGAAGAAACATCCGAACTTGAAAGAGAAACTTACAAGATCTGCATGAAGATATTCAACGCTTCAACGGACGAAAGAAAAGGAAATATAAGACTCTTTAACGAGTGGGCGGAAAAAGCAGAAGAATAATTTACCGAAAACGCATATACAAGGGTGTAAGATCCCTTGTATATGCTGTATCATTAACAAGGTGATAGTTATGCATACTTTTTTCATAAATACATCGGACAGGGATTTAATGTCCGACAGGGAAATTATGGATATAGAACTGACCAACAGACAGCTTATCATGCTGAATTATTCTTTGAAAGAATGGAAAGATACAAAAAAAGGATATATTGCCTGTGCGGAAAAGATAAGCGAATTGATAGATACTCACAAGGATATAAATAATGACTTTGGTCTTGTTATATATGTCGATTTGACGGCAATAAAATTGTATGATTCGCTCATTCCGAACATAGACAATCACCTTAAAAGAGAGGCTTGTCTTTTTGCGTTTTACAGCGTGATAAAGCATTATATTCAAGATACGCTTGTAAAGCGTCTGAATGACTTTGCAAGAGAACCTGTTGAAACGGTCATTATATTTGAGGAGAATGAAAAACCGCAGGATCATCTGAATCTTGATGATTGCAACCATAGGAATATACTTGAAAGCTATATTGCAAAAGTGACGGGTTTTCCTGATGAAGAAACATTAAAAACGCTTTTGCTTGAAACATATCCTGAATTGTCCGAAAAAATAAACTATATCCTGTCTTTGCAAACGTCTGACGAAAGAAACAAAGCAAGGTCTGATATTGCGATAACGAATGAAACGGCTGAAAAGATGACTGAAAATTTGGACGGTGAATTTGAATTCAAGTCGGAATACCTGAAAGTCTGTATCAAAAAAATGCTTACTGAATGGATAGACGGTCACAAAATTGAGGAAATACGTTCCGATTTTCTTATGGATATATACAAGAGTGCAAGGGAGATCAAATATATATCATGTACATCTTTTGTCACAAATAATAGAGCTGCCTCTGTGAATATGACGGAAAATTTCAAACGTAAACTGAGAATATATATTTATCTCATTGAGGGCATAAGGACGGAAACTTTCCTTGAAAACGGAAAAGCTAAAAATATATGTGAACCTGACCGTAAAACATGGCTGAAACTCAATGAATATTTCGTTGAGAAAAATCGTATTTATAAAACTCAATATGAAAGTACCATTCAAATGCAGAAATCTTATTCGGAAAGTCATCTTGCCCCTAAACTTCACGCTTTCGATAATGAACGGTTTGCAATAAATATTCACGGTGAAGCAAGTGAAAACGGCGTATCTGACAGGAGAATTTTCAGTAATGATGATGTTGAGGAATTTGATTATGACGGAAATGAATTTGCAAAGAAGATCATAAGCAAGCCCGATGTCAAGCCGAAAGAATATATCAAGACCGCTGAAAATATCAAAAATTATCATATTGATTATCTGAATTTGTTGAGAGAACATATTGACGGGGTATTGTCAAATTATGCACAGCGTGGAGATGACAGGATACCGCCCGTATTGAAAAAACGTGTCGTTAATATGGACAGTGCCGTTACTCGTCAGACGAAAACCGTATGTAATTATAAGAACAGTGACGGCGGATTTGAAAACAGAAAAAATGTTATCGTAGAAAAAAGTGCCGATGTTTCATATCGGACGGCACAGAATATGTATTTTGAATTTTGTGCGGCAAATGAAGTTGCCGTTACGAACATTGATGCACAGTATGAGTGGCTCAAAGAAAAAATAGAAGAAATTGAAAGAAGTCTGAAAGAACTCAAAAGAACAAGCATTATAACATTGTGTACGGTCATGGCGGCATATATTCCGTATATTTTGGTTCAGTGGCAGGCGATAACCTTGAATTTCGGTACATTTTTTACAGCACTATGTTCATTGGCGATGCCTGTTGTATTGTTCGGCGGTGTGTTCGGAATGGTCATTGCACGTCAAAAACGCAAATTCAAGGAAGCGTGGAATGAATTTTGGAAAAGGAATTTGCAGGCATTGGAGGAAAACAAAAAAGCTGCAAAGCATTATGACAGGCTTTTGACATTTTACATTCCGACTTTGAGATACACTTATGAATATTATCAAGATGTGAGATTTAAAAAGGAATGTGAGAATATCGCTGAAACGAAAATTGCACATCATCTTGAAATGCTGAAAAAGCGAATTGAACAAACAGAGGATATTATCGGTAAATTACAGCTTGGCGATAAAGCCCCGAATTATACGATACCGTCATCAGATGATGAAATAGAATATGATCGAGCATATTGCAGCGGTGAGAAAAACAGGAAATTTTATTCCGTTATTGACGAAAATATGTTGAATATTGTGAAAGGGGAGAGCTGAACATGGTATTTTTGAAAACGACTGTAAAATTGCTTGTTATAATATTTTTAGCAGTTCTTCCGCTTTTACCCTTATTCATGGAATATCTCGGTTTCCGCAAAGACAAGCATAAAGGCATATCTCATAAAAGATTGAGATTGTTGATATTCATGATCGTCTATGTTATTGCCGTGACGTTGTTTTTGTACATAAGAAAAGAATTTTTGTTGTGGGTGAGTTCACTCGGTTTCATACAGTGGCTTGCGGCGAAATTGGCTTTAAGTTCACGTTTCATTTACTGCACAAAAGTTCTGTCAGCTATCGCCATAAATATAGCTGTGGGATTCGGTTACAGGATATTGCAGTATTTTGTGAGAATAGGCTTGAAAAAGAAAAATCTTGCAAAGCCCTCTAAAAAAGACGGCAGTTTTTCACTTGCACAGAGAGTTGAAAGAAAGATACTTTTCTTTTTCAACAGAGAACTGTTTTATTTGATAGGCAAAGTTATAAAGGGCATTGCATGGGGTTTGACCGTTGCATACACAACTTTGTTTGTTATATGGCAGTTACCCGTTGTATTCGGTGCAAATTGGATTCCCTACGGTGCAATTATGACCGTATTTGATGCAGGTTATATCTATCCGACACTTACACTTCTCGTTTTATGGGCAACTGCATTTTTCCTTGAAGGCGTTGAACGGCTTGAAAAGGAATGTCCGGATATTTTCAAAAATCCCGAAAATATCAAGCAAAATGCAGATATTCCGCTTGATAAAACAGATGAAGCGTGTCAAAGGGAATTTGCGGATTTTTTTGCAGGCTCGCTTGAATTGCAGAACATCAATAAAGATGAAATGAAGAATACCCATATTCAGCAGACGGAATATATCGGAAAAGCAGTGGAACATGATAAGATCATGCCGAAAATAAATAAAGAGTTGTGTTTACATTGTGTTGATAAGCTCTTTAAAAGTGACGGGAATTTTATTATAAACGGCAGTTTTTTCAGTGAATTTTCTGTGTATCTTTTCAGGTATATTTCCATGATAACCGCAAGAGGAGATAATATTGCAATTATCTGCAACAGTGAAAGTCAGCTTGACACGGTGTATGAATTTGTGAAAGACGGCTTTTCAAAAATCAGCAGTCTTTACTGCAAGTCGAATGACAATATCGACTTTGATTTTCCGATATGGAAGATACTGAAAATCAGTGAACAGCAAAATACCGTTAAACGACCGCAAATAGATGAAACTTCCGTTTTGATAACGACTTTGCCTTACTTGTGTTCAAAGGAGTTTGAAACGAACTGCGGCAGTTTTATTCACCTGCTTGATACAGTGATATTTGCCGATACCCTCACCACTGTAAATATGTATTCCGAACAGCTTTCCGCACTCAATACGAAATTTCACAATATCGTTAAAAATAATGCCGCCCTTGCCATGAACAGTGAAAAAAATAAGGATTTCAGTGTCAGATACAAGTCAATGCAGATAAGATATATCGGATTTGACGATTCACGCATTACAGGTATAGATAAAGTGCTGAAAAATCTGTTGTCGGCGGATTTTGAGTCGGCAGATATTATGGAATATAACCAAAATGCAATGGTCAGATTTTACAATATCGAACCGAAAATCAATCCTGACGGTGAATATGAATTTCCGAATATTCTCAAAACTCAGGAGAAATTAGGTGATATTGTCAACATGGCAATGGTAGCCGTTTCGGCGGGTGCAAAGACTGTAAATATTTATGCCAACGGAAATATTCCTTTCGGGAATTACGGCGAATCCCTTGATGCAAACATGGGGACCGTCAAAAATATTTACGGCAGTGATATTACGATAGATATAAATAATCACTATTATGATACGAGAGATTATTCTGTTGCAGTAGTGTTTGATGAAAATAACGATTTGCCCGAAACTGTCAGAAAATATATGTCTTTACTTGGCAATGAAAAAATATTGCTGATGATATTTTCGAGAAACTATCTTTTCAGAGATTACTATATTGAACACATCAATGAACTTTGGCAGGGAACACAGTATGCAAGAATACCTGTCGGTGAAAACTCCCTTAAAGATACCGCAAGAAAAATATTGATAAAAGCGGATTCCGGCGGTATCACGGAAGATGAAATATTACTGCTTTGCAGGGATATTGAAATATTCAAATCGGCTGTTGCCGAAAAGGACATCAATTTCATTCTCCGTACAGTCCTTGAAATTTTCGGTATCAGTCAGGAAGATTATGTTAATTTGTATGACTATTTTGTATATTCTCATTTTAGAGATTTTGATGAATTGGGCGTTTTCAAGAGTATAGACAAAATTTCTCTCAGACGCAGTAATCAATATTATGAGATAGTGAACGGTCTTGAAACGGTCGAACTCATTTCAGGTGAACGTAAATATAAATTGCCTGTCCGTCGGGAACGTCTGACACAGAATTATATTTCAGGTCAAAATATGATCTATGACGGAAATATATATAAAATTGATGAGATAAATATTTCAGACGGTAAAATTCGAGCAAGGCTTGCATCGGGCGGAAATAATGATGAAGTGACGGAATATATACAAGACCGTGAATATATCACGGATATTTCACAAAATGCCGTAACCGTTTCCGAAAAGACAAAGCATATCATTGTAAACGGTGATGAAATAAGTGATATTTACATTTCGGTATTCACTGCACCTTTGGAAGTCGTGACAAATGGATATTATATGGTTGATCCCGATACCATGCTGAGAAATTCACCTCATAATCAATATATCGAACTGTCGGAGAAGTGCCGAAAGCAGACTTACAGAAAATACGGTGATGTGGAAAATGCCGTGTATTCCGCTGATGACATTGTTTCCGAAACGGAATGGACTTCAAATCAAGCCCCCGCAAAAATCTTGTCTGTCAAGATAAAAGGAAATTTCGGTGAAAATGCCGATAAGATACTTGCATTGACGGGAGTTATGCTGAATGAAATTCTGAAAATGATGTTCCCGTCGATTGGCGAATGTATAGCGGTTTGTCCGGTGTATCACGACATTGAAAAAGTTTACAGTGACGGCAAGGGCGTTATGGAATTTTATCCGAAACTGAATTTAAAAAATCATCAGATTGATGAAAACACGCTTGAAATTCTTATCATTGAAGATTGTTCGTATGACATTGGTTTGATATATTCACTTTCGGAATCGGGTGATGACATTTTGCAGACACTTTTCAAGCCTGTCAAAGATTATCTTTCATGGTATACTCAAAAAAGTAACGGTTATCTTCACTTTGAACAGGAAAATATCCCCGAATGTTTTGATATTCCCTCGTTGATGTTGCTTTCTGATAAATTGACTTCGGGAAATAAAAAATTCCGTACAGTTTTGTTGGACGATAAAGAGGAATACGAAATGTGCGATTTCTGCCGAAACAGGATCCCGAAAGATATAGAAGATATTGTCAAGGCAGTTGACGGAAGAAAGATGTGTTCGGAGTGCAGAAAGAAGATAGTCGGCAATAACCCGAAAAAGCTGAATGAACTTGTTGGCATGGCACAGAGTTTCATTGAAACGGAATACGGCATAAAAATCGAGCCTGCCGAGAAAATACAGTTTGAGCCGACTGCAAAGATAAGAAATATGCTGAATGGGGGAGAGGTCATGCACCACAGGGGAAATGATTTGCCGATGTTCTCCTTTATCGACAGCAAAAACAGGATATTGATAGAGTACGACATACCGGAGATAAACATATTGGAATTGATAGTGAGAGAGCTTGTGCAGTATTGGCAGATAACGGAAATACCCGACATTGACGAGGAACTTGCGGAAGGACAAATTGCCGATGTGTCGCTGAGATTTCTTGAAAAGTCCAATGAAAAAGTGATACAGCGTTCCATGCAGACGTACTATGAAAGCACGAAAAATATTTCGGGTAAAGGCTGGCGAAAATTAGTTGCACAGCATGACAAAGAAAAAAATCCCTTTACCCTCTTAAAACCGTAACATAAAAAAATCCCCCTCTAAGTCAGAAATGATTTAGAGGGGGATTTTTTTGCCCTTATTGAAAGTAGGTTTAAGAGTTTATCAAGGATAAACAAGCCGAGCGATAAGTATCAATCCCCAATGGGAAAGGCAAAACAATGCACAATTCATAATGCATAATGCACAATTATCGTTGATTTCCGCTTTTTGCATATTGCAAACGAATTGTTCAAACAAACTTACAAAACATA
>CADCCP010000040.1:13100-14243 GCA_902800005.1 uncultured Ruminococcus sp.
TAATTGTATTGTCTCCAATGGGAAAGGTAAAGTAGAAGATTTAGAGCTTAATTTTATTATACATACTATGTATGGAGTTGTCAAGGGAAAATGAAAAAACTTTCATGATCCGCTTTCTGAGATACGGCAAGCAGGTCTATTTCAGTTTCCTGCACTTCCTTTTTATCTTTACGGCGAACAGTTGTTTTTCCCCACCAACGTCCCATTCTCTGATAGCGGAATGGCAGCTTTCCGATTCGTTGCATTTTGCGGATATACTCACAGCACACATCTTCAAACGCAAAGGAAACAAATTCGTGCAGGTTTGGTTTGATTGCATATTCAAATACCCCATCTGTATCACCGCTTTCAAGTTCGGAATAATTCGTGAATACAAAGGCATACCGGAAACGAAAAAAGTTATCTGTCAAGCGATAAAGTCCACGATTGGTATTTGCACGTTCTTTTGTACCGTCATCAATCGAAAATTCTCTTTTGACGATTTCCAATTCTATCAAATTTTTTAAATATACGCTTGTTTTAGAGGTATCGTCTACCAAAGATTTAATGCTGATGTCATTCAGTTTTGTGTTGCCGAGTGCCACAGCTTCAATGATAGAATTATAAAGCGGTGTTTCCCTAAGTTCCTGACGAAGCAGAAACTATTATATGCTATTTATCGCAGATAATCAATATAAAAAAACAATGAAATTGTCAATATTACTTGACACATTTTTACCGAAGAAATTTCAAGCAACCGTGTTCATGCGTTCATAGTAAAGTTTTCTCTTAATAGTCGGAGGAAGTCCTCCATTAGCCGTACATATCCGTCTGTTGGTCCAGTAGCTCATATAATATCTCCAGACTATTGTTTTTAGTTCTGCAACAGTGTAGTTTTCTGACTTGTCATTTCTGCTGTAGAACAGTTCTTCTTTCATCCTTGCCCACATACTTTCACAGCGTGCATTATCGTGACATCTTCCGTCGGCACTGTTCATGCTTTGAATAATGCCGTATTTTTGTATAACGGTACGATATTCCGTGCTCGTATACTGACTTCCTCTGTCAGAATGTATGATGCAGCCTGTTATTTCGGGATATGCTTTGAAATTGTCAATATTACTTGACACATTTTAGCCGAAAAATTTTAAGCAGCCCTGTTCA